>NZ_PYWN01000107.1 GCF_003049505.1 Metasolibacillus meyeri | reverse complement strand
TCCACGTTTTTCAAAGTTTATTCTACGTTTTCAGAGGTTTATTCCACGTTTTTCGAAGTTTATTCTACGTTCTCCCAATTCAAGCTATTTTAAAGAGGAAAACCACAAAAAATAGATAGAGCAAACCATTTATTTGCTCTATCTATTTCGATTGAGAAGAAGATTATTCTGTTATTTATTCCAACCTTTTTCCTTAAATCGGGCTATTGCTTCAATGCGATTGCCGACACCTAGCTTATCTAAAATCGTAGAAATATAGTTGCGTACTGTACCAGCTGATAAATAAAGCTCCGCTGCAATTTCCTTTGTCGTCTTTCCTTCTGCTACTAGCTCTAACACTTGGCTTTCGCGATCTGTTAACGGGTTTTCGCTGTCATCTTCATACACAAAATCGACGAGCTCTGGCGCATAAATTTTGCGACCATCCATAATTGTACGAATCGCATGTACAAGTTCTTCAATCGGGCTGTCCTTTAATAAATAGCCGCGCACGCCTGCTTTACGTGCACGCTCAAAATAGCCAGGACGAGCGAATGTCGTTAAAATAATAATTTTACATTCGTGCTCGCGTAGCAATTCTGCTGCATCAAGCCCTGTTTTGACAGGCATTTCAATATCCATAATACAAATATCAGGCTGTAGTTCAGTCACAAGCTTAATTGCTTCTTCACCGTTTTTTGCAAGACCTACTACTTCCATATCTTCCTCTAAGCTAAGCAAGGATTTCATCGCACCTAGTAACATTCCTTGATCTTCAGCAATGACAATTCGTATCATTTCGATTCACTCCCTTTTTGATGCGTTATTGTAAGCGGTACTCGAATTGTTAGTAACGCTCCATTATCATTTGTTAGCTCCGCTGTACCATTAATAAATTCCAATCGTTCTTGCATTCCTTTTAATCCACTACCACCATCCGTGACACGATTAGGTATACCAATTCCGTTATCCTTTACAACAACAATTACTTCATTGCCCGTTTGCGCAATTGTAATATCACAACGAGATGCCTGACTATGCTTCACAACGTTTGTCACGGCCTCTTTCATCGCCATGCTAACAACATTTTCAGACAATACAGGCATTTGTAACTCCAGCCCTTCATTGTGAAGAACAAACTCAATTTCTGCAGCCTTTAAAATCTGCTCAATGCGATATAATTCCTCTTCAATTCGGACAGCTCGCATATCTGCAACAAGCTCACGCACCTCTTTTAACGCAATGGATGCTGTATGGCGAATATCTTTAATTTCCGTCTTTGCCTGCTCTGGATTTTTCTCTACAAGACGCATCGCTAAATCACTTTTTAAACCAATCATCGATAGCTTTTGTCCAAGCGTATCATGCAAATCACGTGCAATACGTTGACGCTCCTCATGAATAATAAGCTCTGAAATACGCTCACGCGCTGTTTCGAGCTCGCCCTCTAAGTTTTCCTGCTTATTGCGCGTATAAAGTGTAAATGGTAAAAGCACGACGCCAATAACCGCTAAAATAATAAATGGCGTTTGTGCTAAAAACATCTCTAAATAAATGAAATAGCCTGCTACAATGGACAGCACTGTAAAGCCAATATGAAGACCATACATAATGTAAAACCCTACAGGTCTCCTAATATTACCAATAAAAAATGCTGTGAAAAGCGACAAATAAACATAGCCAAATACTAACGTCATCACAACATTGAGCACCATTTGAAAGCTAAGCCACATATATACTAACCCATTTCTAGATTTAAACGAGAAGCGATGAAACACGAAATATAATAATATGAAGCAAGTGCCTAGCAGTATATGCCAAATCGAAAAAGATCTAACGATAAAGAAAAACGGCATAATGCAAAAGATAATCCATATGTAAATACTTAACCATGGGCTTTTCGGAATAATGCTATACCAACTTTGCATAAGAACCTCCTCTCTATCAAAATATGTACTTTCATATCTTATATACTTCCTTGAATATGTATTATAGCAAAATAATCTTCCATCTAGTTGAAAAAAGCTTCCAAAACCTACATAAACGTAAAGCTGCTCAGAAAGTATCGCCTTTCTGAACAGCTTCTTAGTTGTTATGCTTGTATAGGTTTTTTATTGCGCAGTGCAATTAATGCATTCGCTTCTTTAAATGTTACAAATTTCTTGCTATCTGGATCATATAGTTTAAATCGAATTGATTCAAAACTAGTTTTTAACGTAATTGTTGTTGCATGTTGTAACGGCTTTACATTTTCGTGTGCTGCTTCTAAGTGATAGTTCGGGATACGTGGTGATAAATGATGCACATGGTGGAAGCCAATGTTACCTGTAATCCATTGTAGAATTTTTGGCAGCTTATAATATGAGCTACCTTCTACTGCTGCTTTTACATAATCCCAGTCTTCCTCATACTCAAAATATGAATCTTCGTACGTATGTTGGATATAAAATAACCAAATGCCTAAAGAACCAGCGATAAATAACGTCACGCCATAAACAAGTAAAAAGGCCTGCCAGCCAAATGCATAAATTAAAATTGCACAAATTGCAATTAATGTAAGTGTTGTTAAATGCGTATTGATACGCTCTTTCTTTCTAGCATCGCTACGGTTAAAACGATTTAATACTAATACCATATAAAGCGGTCCTAAGCCAAACATGACAATCGGATTACGGTATAAACGGTAACCAATACGACCTAGCTTTGATTTTTCAATATACTCATCTACAGTTAACATATCGATATCACCAATACCACGCTTATCTAAGTTCGAGCTTGTAGCATGGTGGATTGAATGCTCTCTTTTCCATTTTTCATATGGGAAAGATGTCAATGTGCCTGTAATAAAACCAACAATATCATTTGCTTTTTTATTTTTGAAAAACGAGCCATGCGTGCAATCATGGAAAATAATAAATGTGCGTATAAGGAAGCCTGCTGCAAATACGCTACATAGAACGCTTAACCAAGGCGAATATTGCATTACATAAAACGCAAGTGCCCATAATACGATCATTGGTGCAAGTGTATTAAAAAGCTGTTGCACACTCTTACTCATTTCCGACTTTGCAAAGGGTGCTACATCTTTGCGTAGCTGTTTTGTTTTTTCAGCATCTGTGTGTGCCATGTGAAACCCCTACCTTCGTTCAATTTATTAACTTTATCTTAAACAATTGAACGAATGACAAATAGACTTAAATATCACAACTTTTTTATGACAAGTGTCATATGACTAGGTACTAAATTGGAAACAGCTGTCTGTAAAGCGTGCTTACGCAACACTTTTCAGACAGCTACTTATATTTTTATCAATTTTTTCATTATTATTTCATTTTAAAAAATACTAGCTTTAAAGCGAATTTAAGATAAATCGAGTTGATAAAATGACACGTCTAACCAACGCTCAAATTTATAGCCTGCATTACGAATAGTGCCACAAAAAATAAAACCTAGCTTCTCATGTGATATGATGCTTGCCGCATTTTCTGCATCAATACATGCAATCATCGTTTTTAAACCTTGCTCCTTTGCTTCCTCAATCAATATATGCATCAACTTTGTCGCAATTCCTTTACGATGATGGGCTTTATGTACATAAACAGAATGCTCTACCGTATAGGCATAGCCTGGATATGCGCGATACGGTCCATATGTGGCATAGCCCGCCACTTGCCCCTCTTCCTCATAAACAAAAATCGGTTCGTTTGCTGCTTGTTTCGTCTCAAACCAAGCTATGCGTTGCTCTAAAGTTTGCGGCTTGTATAAATAAACAGCCGTACTTGTTAAAATAGCATCATTAAAAATCTCAAGTATTCCCGCAACATCTTCTTTTACCGCTCTACGAATCATCAGTGGTTCCTCCCTTTATTACATTTTCACTTTATCAAATACTAGAACGTATGAACAGTATCTTACTATCCATGTAGATATAAAGACTAGAAGGAGATACAAACCTGTTGTACTTCCTTCTAGTCTTTATTTGATTGCCTATCAACATTTGTCACTACACTTTAAACTGTTCTACTGTATCCTGTAATTGCTTACTTACCTCATTTAAAACATTGCTCGAATGACCAATTTCAATTGTTGACGCCTGTGTCTCATCAGATACAGCACTAATCGTATGAAGTGATTGTGTAAAATCATCTACATAAACAACGACTTGTTCAATTGCTTGCAAGCTTGATATAGAATCTTGACGCAACTGTTCAATCATCGCTACGATTTGTTGCACCTCTGCATGTGAATGTACGGTAATGGCGCCAATTTGCTTAAATGTACTATCCCCTTCTTTAACGAGCTGAACGCCAAGCATAACCGATTCTTTCCCTTCTTCCATATAACGAATCGCTTCATTTGAAACAGTCTGCATATGTCGCACTCGTTCTTCAATTTGGCTTACCGATTTTGATACTTCCACAGATAACTTCCGCACTTCAGCAGCAACAACGGCAAAGCCCTTACCAAACTCGCCTGCACGCGCTGTTTCAATCGATGCATTCAGTGCTAATAAATTTGTTTGCTCTGCAATTTTGCGAATAACATTAACGAATTGTGCAATTTCGTTGGATTCCATATTTAATTGCTGCATCACTTCTCCTAAACTATGTACACGTTTTTCGATTTGTGCCATTTGCTGATCTACTTGTGTAAATGTTGTACTTGCATTTTTTGAAATTTCTACTGTTTCAGTCGAGATATTAGCAATTTCAGTAGCGCTAGTTGAAATCGTTTCAATCGCTTCCCCCATGCCATTCACTGTTGTACTTGTCTCATGTAAATCCTGCTGAATTTTTTGTGCTGTATTTGAGTTATCTCGAATGCTACGCGTTACCTCATCAGCCGCTGTCACAATATGCTCTGTTTGTACCTCTAACGCCTGCGCAGATTGTGATACTTCTGTCGTGGACGTTTTTGTTTTCGCAATAATTTCCTGAATGTTATCTAAAAACCCATTCATATGCCCGATTAAATCATTAATTTCATAGGAGGCTTTTGTTTCAATACGCTGTGTCAAATCTCCATCACCATAGCGAATATCTGCGATACGTTGAGACACATCCGTAATTGGTATAATTAGCTTCCGCACTAAATAAGAAATAAAGCCAACTACAATAATTAATAAAACAATAGAGGCTATAATATTAATATTTCTTAGCACAGTAGCTGCTGCCATAGCTTGTTTCTCATCTTGCACTGTAATAATCGCCCAATGCTGCTCACTATTTGGAATCGACACAGCTGAGTAACCGCTCACAACCTTTGCACCTGCTTCATCTTCATATACCTGTGTACCGCTAACTCCTGCAAGTGATGTTGAGACAATTTCGCTCAGCTTTGTAGGCACCTCGATTGCTTGTTCTATCATTACAAGATTATTTTTATCATCATAGACTGGTTTACCGGTTGTATCCGTTTCAATTACTTGCTTTGTTTTCGTTATAAAATTATAAATCTCTTCTACATATGCCATGTCAGGATGTGCAACAACTTTTCCTTCATTATCAATTAAATAGGCATAGACATTCTCGCTTTGCGAGCTGAATTTTGCTATCGTTTCTTGCATTTGCGACAGTTTCACATCTGCGCCAATAAAGCCAACCATTTCAGCGCCACGCATAATCGGGAAATAGAAAGATACTACAGGAACATTGCCATTAATAGAATAATAAGAAGCACTAACAAACGGCGCTCTTTCGCTCATCATTTGACTATAATACCAACGGTCGCCTCTAAACCCTAAATCTCCACTAGAACGACCAGTCTGCATCCCTGTCATATCTTGAATGTATAACAAGTCAAACTGGGGATTATTCTCAATCACTTCTTTTAGTACTATATTTTGTCGTGCGCCTTCCATACTGCGTATTTCTGAATTTTGCGACAATGATTCTGTTATTTTATACAGTTCTCGCAAATAGGCACTAATATTATCTGCCATCATTATTGCAGATGTTTCATTATTCGATTCAACAAGCTCTTCAATTTCTGAAGAAAAAATAAAAAAATTAACGAGTGCAAGTATTATAAAAGGTATAACTGATAGTAATAAAAGCATTGTGAAAAAATAATGTTTTAATGATTTAATCATATTTTCCCCCCCTAATTTTCGCCAGTTCTTTGCGTAATGAATATACACTAGAGCTACAAAAACCTTAATTTTCCTTTTTTCTATTATAAAATATACAGGCCTAACCATTTAATTAATAATACTATAAATATTAACATCAAAACAATATACATTAAGATTTAAAGCTAATACAAAACCCGAACGATTCAATGGTATTTCACTAAAAAACTCCATTATCGTTCGGGTATTCTCCTATTATTTATTAAGATGTTCGCATTTCTCGCTATGCCTTCATAATTTATACATTAAAGTATCTTGCACCTGGATGTGCAAAAACAATCGCAGATACACTTGCCTCCGGTTCCATCATAAAGCCATCTGTTAACTGTACGCCAATTTCCTCTGGCTTTAATAAACCGAATAGCTTTTCTTGGTCCTCTAAATTTGGACATGCTGGATAGCCGAAACTGAAGCGTTGTCCTTGGTATTTTGCTGCAAAGCGGTCACGCATTGTGAAATCTGTTGCATCTGGGAAGCCCCATTGATCGCGAATTTCTTGGTGAATACGCTCTGCAAAACCTTCTGCTAATTCTAGCGCTGTTGCTTGCAGCGCATGGCTTTCTAAGAAACGGCCTTGCTCCTTCAACACACGTGCTTTGTCACTGACCCCATGACCAGCTGTTACAACCATTAATGCAATATAGTCCATTTCACCGCTATCCACTGTTTTCAAGAAGTCTGCTAAGCATAAATATGGTTCTACTTGCTGACGTGGGAATGTGAAGCGTTCAATCTCCGTCTTCGCATCGTCTGGGCTATACACAATGACATCATCCCCCTCTGCTTGGGCAGGGAAGAATTGGTACATGCCTGACGGTTGGAATGTATCGCTTTGTAAATAGCCTGTTACAAGCTCATGTAACTCCACTGCGCGGCTATCGCCTTCCTCTAAAAACTTATCGACATTGCCCTTTAAGCCAAGATGATGCCCAATTAATGTACGCAAATTCACATATGGCTGTAAATGCGCAACAGAATAATTACGCTTAATGCGGCGCGTTAAATCTTTTGGTACAAATACAGATGCATCCTCTACCGTGCGAGCAGGTCTTACTAGCGGCTCCGCTTTCGGTTTTGCTGCGCGCTTTTCATCTGCCTCTAAGCGTTTTTCACGCGCATCGCGCAGCTCCTCTAAAAGCCCTTCTCGCTCGTTTTTATTCATTAAACGATTGGCGAATTCTAAGCCTTGCATCGCGTCCTTCGAATAAATAACAGGTCCATCATATTCCGCAGCAATTTTTGTTTCTGTGAAGCGACGTGATAATGCCGCACCACCGACTAAAATCGGTACATCAATACCCGCTTCTTTGAAGTCTTGTGCAGTTAACACCATTTGCTGTGCTGATTTTACAAGTAAGCCCGATAAACCGACAAAATCTGGTTGCTCTTTGCGAATCGCTTCAATTAACTCAGTTGGTGTCACTTTAATGCCAAGATCTACTACTTTAAAACCATTATTGCTTAAAATAATATCGACAAGGTTTTTCCCGATATCGTGCACATCGCCTTTTACTGTCGCTAATACTAATTTCCCTTTATTTGCGGACTCATCGTTCTTCTCCATAAATTGCTCTAAATGTGCAACAGCCGCTTTCATTACCCCCGCTGATTGCAATACTTCTGCTACAATTAATTGGTTATCATTAAATAGACGACCTACTTCAGCCATGCCAGCCATTAAAGGGCCATTGATGATATCAAGCGGTGTCTCGAACATTTCCATCGCGGCATTTAAATCATTCACTAAGCCTTCCTTCGTCCCCTCTAAAATATAGTACGCCAGTCGACCTTCCACCGTTTTTGGAATATCTGCCTCGGTTTTTTCCTTTTTCTTATCGCGGTAAAAATCAGTAAAGACCGCCAAGGTTTCATCATTTGTGTTAAAAATTAAATCGTTTGCCAACTTAATTTCCGCTTCTGGAATCGAAGCGTAACGCTCTAGCTTCTCCGTGTTAACAATGGCATAGTCAAGACCAGCCTGTGTACAGTGGTATAAATACACCGCATTTAGCACTTCACGTCCAACTGGTGGCAATCCGAACGATACGTTACTTACACCAAGCACAGTTAAAACGCCCGGTAATGATTCTTTAATCAGACGAATTCCTTCAATCGTTTCCTCCGCCGCACCAATATATTGCTCGTCCCCTGTACCAACCGGGAACATTAATGGGTCAAAAATAATATCCTCTGGTGCAATACCCCACTTTTCTGTCAGTAACTTATAAGAGCGCTCTGCTACTTCCAGTTTACGTTCGCGCGTAACCGCCATCCCTTGCTCATCAATTGTACCGACAACAAGTGAAGCACCATATTTTTTGACAAGTGGTACTACCGCATCAAAACGTTCCTCGCCATCCTCTAAGTTAATCGAGTTAATGATCGCCTTGCCTTGTGAAAATTTCAGTGCCTCTTCCATTACTGCCTCGTCTGTTGAGTCAATGACAAGTGGTACTTTTACCTTTTTCACAACTTCCTGCATAAAGTTGTTCATATCCGCTACTTCATCGCGGTCTGGGTTCGCTAAACAAATATCGATAACGTGCGCACCGCTTTTCACTTGTGCACGTGCAATTTCTGCCGCTTCCTCGAACTTGCCATCAATAATTAAATTTTTGAATTTACGTGAACCGATTACGTTCGTACGCTCCCCGATAAATAGTGGGCGCATTGATTCATCATATTGCAGTGGCTCAATGCCTGATACCGTATGCCCACCGCTTATTTGCTGCGGCTGACGTGGTGTATGTCCATCTACAGCTTCACGAATTGCCGCAATATGTGCTGGCGTCGTCCCACAGCAGCCACCGACAATATTTAACCAGCCTTTTTCTGCAAAACCTTGCAGCTTTTTTGATAAAGATTCTGGTGTTTCATGGTAGCAACCATTTTCATCAGGTAAACCTGCGTTTGGATAACAGCTCACATAGCTTGTGCTTAGCTCTGATAATGAGCGAATATGGTCCGTCATAAATTCTGGACCTGTCGCACAGTTTAAACCAATGGATAACGGTCTCACATGCTCAATCGAAATATAGAATGCTTCAATTGACTGCCCTGCTAGCGTTGTGCCCATCGGTTCAATCGTTCCTGAAATCATAATGGGTAGCTCTTTTCCTAGCTCTGTAAACGCACGCTTAATGCCAATCGTTGCTGCTTTTACGTTTAGCATATCTTGACTCGTTTCAAGTAAAATTAAATCTGATCCTGCCTCAACCAGCGCATGTGCTTGAACGTAGAAATTTTCCTCTAGTTCATCGAAGGTAATACCACCCGTTACTGATAATGTTTTCGTCGTTGGTCCAATGGCACCTGCTACGAAGCGCGGCCATTCAGGTGTTGAAATCTTCTCGGTCTCTTCCTTGGCAATTTCTACAGCACGCTTATTAATTTCAATTGCCTTATGCCCTAAATCATATTCATTTAATACAAGCGGCGTACCACCAAATGTATTTGTACAAATAATATCTGCGCCTGCTTCTAAGTAGGCACGGTGTATTTTATGCAAAACGTCTGGACGCGTTAATACGAGGTTTTCGTTACAGCCATCTAGCTCCTCACCACCAAAATCATCATATGTTAAATTTTCATTTTGTAGCATCGTTCCCATTGCGCCATCAATAATTAAGATGCGCTTTGCTAATTGTTCCTCAATTGGATGGTTAAACATTCGCTTTGGCTCCTTTTTGTCTATCGAATTGCTTCACATAATCCATTAATTGTAGTGTCATGTCATAGCGTAAAAATGGTGTAATTAAATAGATACCATTGAAATATTTACATGCTGTATCAAGTAGTTCTTGCGCAATCGCAACACCTTCAGCAGTCGCCTTGCCCTTATCATCACCGCACGCCTCCATACGGGCTAGTGCATCATCAGATAATTTAATTCCCGGCACTTCATGATGTAAAAACTCTGCGCTCTTAAAACTTGTTAATGGCATAATACCAATGTAAATTGGCGTTTCTAAATGCTTTGTCGCCTCATATATTTCAACTATTTTTTCCTTCGTATAAACAGGTTGCGAAATAAAATAATCTGCCCCATGCTCAATTTTTTTCTCTAAACGGCTAACAGCGCGATCTAGCACACGGACATTCGGATTAAAGGCAGCAGCAACAGAGAAGTTTGCCTGCTTGCGCAATGATTTACCTGAGAAGGAAATGCCTTCGTTTAATTTTTTAATTAACGAAATAAGCTCCATTGATGATACATCATAAACACTTGTCGCTCCTGGGAAGTCCCCTACTTTTGTCGGGTCACCTGTTACAACTAAAATATCGTTTAAATCCAAGGCATCTAAGCCCATTAAATGCGATTGTAAACCGATTAAATTGCGGTCACGACATGTTAAATGTGGCAATGCACGAACTCCATGCTGCAATTTTAAAATGGAGGACATCGCAATATTGCTAATACGTGGTGATGCAAGCGAGTTATCAGCCATCATAATGACATCTGCCCCTGCTTCGTATAGCTCTTTTGCTCCTTTGACGAAAGCATCAATTTCTAGATGACGCGGCGTGTCTAACTCTACAATAACAGAGCGCTGACGCTTTGCTTTACTGTGCAAAGGCTCTTCAACAGGGGGCTCAGGTACACGTACAAACTCTATACTGACTGGCTTTATTTCTTTTTTAGTAAGTGGTGCTACGCCTACTAAACGCTTTTTCACTGCCTCGATATGCTTTGGCGTTGTGCCACAGCAACCGCCAATTAAGCGTACACCTTGACCAACAAGCTCTACAGCTGCACGTGCAAAGTAATCCGCTTCTGACTCATAGACAACACGCCCATCCTCTACATCTAATAATGAAGCATTGGGATAAGCTGAAAGGAAAGCATGCTTTGGTAACCCTACTGTTTCCATCGCTTGAATCGAATGGTATGGGCCTAAACGGCAGTTCATGCCAACAACATCTGCTCCAAGCGCATCAAGCTCTATTAATGCTTCATTTAAGCTCATGCCATTTTGCAAAATGCCTGGCTCATGCATCGATACTTGTGCCACAATCACCTTATCAGTTAGTTGTCGTAGCATTTGAACAGTCGCTGCCAACTCCTCAAAATCATAATATGTTTCAAGTAGTATTCCATCTACACCACCTGCTAATAAGCTTTCTGCCTGTTCGCGAATCGCCGCTAAAATTTCCTCCAATGTCACATCGCTTTTACGAATTCCTAGCACACCACCAATTGTTCCTAGAACAAATTGCTCACCAGTACCAACAGCCGCCTTCGCATGCTTCACCGCAGCTGTATTGAATTCCTGTACGCGATTCTCATAACCATAACGAGCTAATTTAATCGCATTTGCCCCATATGTATTCGTTTGAATCACATCGGCACCAGCCGCAAGATATTCACTATGAATTTTCTCGACAATTTCAGGTCTTGTCACATTCATTTCTTCATGGCAATAATCCAATCCATATGAATAAAGCAGTGTTCCAATCGCGCCATCTGCCGTTAATACTCTCGTTTGTAATGCTTCACGTAGTCCCATCTTTCGTCCTCGCTCTCGCTTAATAATCAATTCTGCCTCGACTAAAATCTGTGATTTCCACCTAAGGCTTTAGACCAATACAATGTTGATCACTCAGCCGTTACCAACTGAGCCTCTCTTTCTCAGCAGCGTTTGGACACTTGCTGAATAAAACTAAAAAGCCTTCTTTATATGAATAAAGAAGGCTCTACTTGTTCGTATCGTTCCTTCTCATCTTTCGGCATACACCTGCTGGATTTAGCACCTGACAATTGTTGGTTGCTGAAGCTTCATCGGGCCAGTCCCTCTGCTTCTCTTGATAAGAAAATTGAATGCATATTAAATTCTTATTGTTCATTATAGAGTAGTGTACTCAATTTGAGAAGTGTTTTTTATGAATCATTAAAATATCCTACTATTTCTCTAAAGATTGTTGCTTATTTTAGCCATAATTCTGGTTGCTGTATCACGCCCATTTTGAATGCATGCCCCAATTCCTACACCATAATACGAGCAGCCAGCTAAGAGTATGTTTGGATAATGCTCCGCCATTTTTTGTTCTACTGCTATTAACGCATCACGGTGTGCTAAATCGTAGCGTGGCATTTTATTCATCCATTTTGTAATATTCACAACGGTCGGCTTATCCTCAATATTTAAGCTTAGTCTAACATCTTCTAACGCTATCTCTGTTAGCTGCTCATCTGACATTGCGGCAAGCTCCTCATAGCGTGGATTGCTATCTTTATAAAATAAACGCACTAATAAGTTGCCGTTGTTTGAAGTATGCGCCCATTTACGACTCGTCCAAGTAGAAGCATTGCACAACAAATCGCTATTATGTGAAACGATAAAGCCTGTGCCATCTGCTGGTAACACGGAGTCCGGCACATTAAATCCAACATATAACGTTATAGCTGAGCCATTTGTAAATTGCTCGAACTGCTGTGTTAGCTCCTCATTCACTAACAATTGCTTCACCGTTTCATTCGGCACAGCAAGCACAGCTATATCGGCATCAATCACCTGTCCATCGCTTAAAGTAAGGGTATATCGCCCATTTTCTTGCACAATAGCTGATACTTCCACACCTTTTTTAAATTCTACTTGTGTTAAACTTTTCTCTATATGATGTATAAAGTCTGACATTCCTTGACGAAATGAAATGAATTTTTTGTCAGCCGCCTTTTCAAATTGCTCACGATGCGCTTTAAACCCTGCCATAATGCTACCGTAATTATTTTTATAATCCACTAAATAAGGAAGTGTTGAAGCAACCGATAATTCATATAAATCGCCTGAATAAACGCCTGCTAACACTGGTGCAATTTGCTTGCGAACAATTCCCTCACCTAAAAAATATTGCAAAAACTCACCGATGGAGCTTTCCTTTGTAAAACGATCATTCGGGATTGTGGCGTCTTGTAAAACACGTTGCTTTTCTTCATCCGTCAATAAAGTGCTTGCCATTAGCGACTCTTCATTCATCGGAATCCCAAATGTAGAGCCTGTTGGAATAGCATGTAGCTCATTATTTGTATGAATATAAGAAATCCCTGTTGCATTATAAACAAGTTCATGCTCAAATTGCACTTCACGCACTAAATCCAACACTCCTGGGTGGCGTGCTACCATCGAATCTGCGCCTGTTTCCATAATAAATTCACCGATTTGCTGAGAACGAATTTTCCCACCTAGCTCATGATGACCTTCTATTAGGATGAGCTTTGCAGCGGCATTTTGCTCTTGCAGTTGTCGCTCTATATAATGCATTGTAGAAAGTCCTGTAATGCCGCCACCAATAACTACGATTGTTTTCATTGTTGTCTCCCCTTGCTAAACATCGATTTCCTTATTTACTAGTATATATGTTTTTTCTTCATATTTACGGCTCGTTCTGTGACAAAATAGCTACGGTTATTTTGGCAAATTGAATAAAGATGTAGTCTTAATTTGATTGCTCTATAGATGTTATTTCCTGCTGTGCCTTTTTCGTCAGCTTATTAAAAATAAGCTCATAAGCATGCTTGATTAAGCTTTCTATCAAATTCATTGACACCTCATCCTCATCAAGGTAAATAGAATTCCAGTGCGTTTTATTCATATAGTAGCCTGGCACTATACTTTCATATGTTTGTCGAAGCTCCTCTGCCCTAGCTGGTTCACATTTCAATGTTAATACTGGTCTTGCTCCCGCATCTGTTCCCATCATTGCATACATTTTCCCGCCTATATGATAGCGATCTGCCTGCCAATCTTGTTGATAATCATGTGTTGTTCCATGTAGCTGTAAACAATAGTCATGTATTGCTTGCTTTTTCATTAAAATTCCCCCTTATTTTGCACTCCGATCAAACATTCCGATTACTTCCGTTGTTTGCAGTATATTTACAAAAGCTGTTTTATCAGCCTTTTCAATAATATGGCGCACTTCTGCAAGCTGATAGCGTGTAATAACGGTCATTAGCACTTTGCGCCCCTCACCTGAATATGCGCCTTGTGCATCCATAATCGTCACACCGCGATATAAATTAGCTAAAAGCTGCTCCTTCATTTCCTCGCCCTTGCTCGTAATAATCATTAATGTCAGCTTAAGGTGGCTTGTATGAACAGTATCGACAACCTTGCCTGTCGCATAAATCGATACAAGCGTTAATAATGCAGCATCCCAGCTAAAGACAAAGCCTGAAATGGCAACAACCCCACCATTCATGACAGAAATTAGCATGCCTAGCGGAAAATCACGTTTACGGCTTAATAGCATAGCAACAATGTCAAAACCACCAGATGAACCAGATGCTCTGAAAATAAGTCCAACGCCAAGTCCAACTAGCACACCTCCGAACAAAGATGCCAAAATCGGATCTTGTGTTGCTTTGTGTACTGGGATAATATACAGACTAACAGATAGTACAACAACCGATAAAATTGTATAGCTTATAAATCGTTTGCCTAATTTCATCACCCCTAAAATTAGGAGCGGTAAGTTTAGAAGCAAGTTCAAAATTCCCGTATTAATGGGGGTGACAATACCGAGTAAAATAGCGATACCACTCAAACCACCACTCAAAATTTCATGCGGAATAAGTAGAAAATTATAAGCGAAAGCAACAAGCACAGATGCCCCAACAATCATCACAATATTTTTCATATACAATTCCCCTATCATGTTTACAAAATTTCAAATTCCCTTAAATTCAGTATACGTGAAATACTAGGAAAAATTAAATAGCTGTCTAGAAATTAGGCTAACGTACCAATTTCCAGACAGCTATCTATTATTTTCAAGAACCGAGAACACAATTTAATGATGTCTCATACATTCTAGACTAAATCCTTTGCAACCGCAGCTAATGAATCGACCGAGTGTGACACTTCGTTAAATGCCGATCCTAAATTATCAATTACTTGACCAATCGTATGCACTTCTTGTCCCACTAAACTATTTTTTTGCTGCTGCTCTTCCATTGCTGATAAAATTTGCGTAAATTTTTGCGCAGTTGCTGATAGGCTTTGCTCACCTAACGCTACTGCTTTCTGTATGCGCTCCATGGAAGATAATAATTTTCCTGTTTGGATATTAGAGCTTTGCAATAAAGCGGCTACGTTTTTAGTAGATTGCTTCGTCTGCTCTGACAAATTTCGCACTTCGCCTGCTACAACGCTAAACCCTTTGCCTGCTTCACCTGCACGCGCTGCCTCTATCGCCGCATTTAAAGATAGCAAATTCGTTTGGTCTGCTATATTTGTGACAATTGCTATGATACCTTCCATTTCTTTTGAAATTGTCACTAGCTCATTAATATCAAGCGCAATTTCTTCGACAGATTGAATAATCCGCTCCATTTGCTGTAAAGATTGTTTAATTTGATGATTGCCTTCACTTGCTCGCCCTTTCGCATCACTAGAAATTTGTAATGCTTCTTCAGCATAATGAACAACCCCCTCAGATTGCTGATGTAGCTGATTAACAGTAGATGAAGTATGCTCAGAAATAGCAACCAAACTTTCTGTTGTTTCAATAATTTGTTGGCTTACGTATTGTTTTTGTTCCTCATTTTTCAACTGTGCTTGTTGTACGACATTTTCGAATGCCTCCAACACAATTTGCTGTTCAAAATTCAATATTTTTGAAATCGCCCGTAAAGTAGCAAATTTATCTTCAGGATGCTCAATTTGTTGCTCTACTATATCCATCAAACTTATAAATAAATTTTGAAATGCACCAATATAGTATTTCGTTGGTAAGCCGATATGCACATGTACTTGAGCAATTCGTTGACGTGTTAAAAAAAACTGCTCATCAATTTGACCGCTAAACATTTCTCCAATATGTTTTTTCAATGTTTGTTTTAATCGTTCTACAGAACTATTTTCATTAATAATTTTTGTTAAGCTTTGCTCCATACCAATCGCACCGTAAAAATGTCCTACAATTGCATCAATATTTTGCTCTACATACGGCTGAAATGCTCTTAAAAACTGCAAATCACGCTTGGTCATTTGTAGCATGCCAATTTGCTTAGCGATTTTGGAATCTATGCGCATTTCAACAGAAAATTGGTCGAGATGAATACGTTCTTCCTTTTCTTTTTTTCTCAAGAACATAGCAACACCTACTTCTATAAAATTATTATTTTTTATCGATTTCCTCTCTTAATGCATGAATTTCTACTTGCAATGTTTTTGAACGCTTATCAAAATAATAAATTCTCTCCCCTGCTCGATTCGGCTCCGTATAGTCCACCGCTGTCATTTTCACTACATCTTCACAAAATAAACGTAAAGTGCGAACACCCGCCTCTAGCTTTCGCACTTCTTTGCTATATGTAACTACACTATTATCTGTTATTTTCCCCTTTTTAAGCTGGCGTCTATTCGTAAAAATAAGTTGATCTAGATGCTGAAAACGTTGCTGCTGCCTTTCTTGCATTCGCGCAAGTATAGCGACATTTTGTTGTTTATCCTTGCTATAAATATTCTGCTCAGGCATTCTTAATTGTTCTATTACTGTACATATTTCCGTAATATCATCTTGTTGCTCTAGTAAAATTCTTTGTAAATCACGTACTTCTTGATGTTCTCCACTTTTTTGTAATGAAATTTGTTCGCTCATCTTATCACTTCCACGTCATCTATAATTGATTTCTACTTATTTATTACACATTTAAATACTTTTTTAAACATCTTCACTAGCGTCGCATTAAAATAATTCAATACGAAAAATAAATCTGACTTTTCT
>NZ_PYWN01000009.1 GCF_003049505.1 Metasolibacillus meyeri | reverse complement strand
AAAACCGTTTATTATATTTATCTTTTTCTCTATAATACAAAGTAGTAACATATCTAAATTGATTGTTACTTAACTTCATTACCCGCTTTAATTCCTATACATGCCGTCAAGCTGGAAAGGAAGAATGGAAAAATGGAGTTATTTAAATCTGAGAAAAATCCTGAAGTATACTATTATTTCACTAAGAAAAATAAAAAACTATGGATGTATAGACATAAATATTATGATAGCTCTGGAACGCGTAGAGAGAAAAAGAAAAGTAGTTTTAAGTCTGAAAAAGATGCAATTAAAGCATTATTTGAAATACAGGCAACCATACTACGGGGAGAAACAAAGCAAATTGAATATGAACATTTAACTGTATCCGAATGGTTTGATACTTGGCTTGAAGCTAATTCAACAAAATGGAAGCCACTTACTATTGTGCAACGTGAAGTCATCATTCGACTTCACATTAAACCCATTCTTGGTAAGTACAAGCTACAAAAACTAGATAAAACTACGTATCAAAGGTTCTTTATTAATTCTTTAGCCAAAAAATATGCAGCAAGTACAGTTAGATCCATTCATACCATCTTTACTATTGCTATTAATGCAGCTGTAGAAGATGAAATTTTGCACCGTAATAAATTTAAAGGGATTGCCCTTCCCTCTTTACGAAAAAAAGAAGCTAAAAAATATTTGACACCTGAAGAACTAAATATTTTTTTACAATGCGCTCAAGAAACTGAAAATGCTACAGTTTATACTATATTGCTTTTAATTGCTTATACAGGGATGAGAAGAGGCGAGGCATTAGCTTTACGTTGGAGCGATATTAACTTTAAATATAATACGATTAACATTATTCGCACACGTAGTAAAGCAGGTACAGGCTCTACTAAAACGTTAAATAGTGAACGAACAATTAAAGTAGACGAGCTGGTTATAGCTCAACTTAAGTCTTATCAAATGACCATGAAGGAACTTTTGTTATCTTATGGGCGAAAACATCAAGAAAGTAATTTTGTTTTCTTATCTATGTTCTCTGGAGAACCGTTAGAAAGTGGAGCGCTAGAACACCCCATTAAAAGGATTATTAAAAAAACAAAATTACCTTACTGTACTGTTCACTCGCTTCGACATACGCATGCAACAATACTAATGAATAATGGCTTCCCTATCAAAGCAATTGCAGACCGTTTAGGGAATACGCCTCAAAGGATTCATACAGTATATGGTCATGTATTAAAAGAAACTGAGGATGCTATTGTAGATGCCTTCACACTTGCTATCAACAAAAGTGGGGCTAAAAGTGGGGCTAATTCCTAGTCAAAGGCGCTTCCCTCCTTTAAAATCAAGCAGTTGACCAACAGCATAGTTTTTAGGCATAATACTACAGTAAGGATTAAAATAAGTACTACGTATGGATATGCTTATTCCATTATTTATGTTTTGATATAACTGAACAGAATCAATGGGTTCTGTCAAAGTAGCTTGACTATAATTATTTGACATATAATCGAAGTACACATTTAAATAGAGATTTTTAAGGGAGATTAAATAAATATGTGTGGATTTACTGGTTTTATTGGTGAGGTTGATAATGCCTCTGCCGTTTTAGAAAATATGATGAATCAAATTATTCACCGCGGTCCTGATAGCGGTGGACAATTTAATGAAGGGATTGCTAACCTTGGCTTCCGTCGTTTAAGCATTATCGACTTAGCGCATGGCTCACAGCCTTTGTTTAATGAGGACGAGTCGCTCGTGTTAATTTTTAATGGGGAAATTTATAATTTCCAAATGATTCGTGAAGATTTAATTGAAAAAGGGCATGTTTTCACAACACAGACAGATAGCGAAATTTTACTGCATGGTTATGAGGAATACGGTTCAAAGCTTGTGCAAAAATTGCGCGGCATGTTTGCCTTTGTTATTTGGGATCGCAATGCACAAAAATTATTTGCGGCGCGTGACCATTTCGGTATTAAGCCATTTTATTACGGGCAAATGAATGACACGCTGTTTTTCGGCTCGGAAATTAAAAGCTTTTTACCGCACCCGCATTTTACGAAAGAATTAAATAAAGAGGCGTTAAAGCCATATTTAACATTCCAATACCCTGTCTTAAATGAAACGTTTTTCAAAGGCATTTTCAAGCTACCTGCCGCGCATCATATGACGTATGAAAATGGGCAGCTAACAATTGAGCGTTATTGGGAGCCCACGTATGCACCTGAAGAGCGTCCACTCGACAAAATTATCGAGGATATTGATGATGCCGTGCGCGAGTCCGTTACAGCACATACCATTGCCGACGTAAAAGTTGGTTCATTTTTATCAAGCGGTGTTGACTCAAGCTATGTCGCAAGTGTATTGCGTCCTGATAAAACATTTACAGTTGGCTTTAGCGCTGAAAACTTCTCTGAAATTGATAATGCCGTTGAGCTGTCAAAAGAGCTGGATATAGAAAATGTCAATGAAACATTAAATCCAGATGAGTGCTTTGCAGACTTAGGAAAAATTCAATATATGATGGACGAGCCGCACTCTAATCCGTCGATTGTACCGCTTTATTATTTGGCACGTTTAGCGCGTGAGCATGTAACGGTTGTTTTGTCTGGTGAAGGTGCAGACGAATTATTCGGCGGCTATGATGAATATACAGATACACCGAATATGAAAAAATTCAAAAGCTTGCCATCGCCAATTCGCGCTTTAGCGAGTATTGCAGGTGCCGTTATGCCAAACAGCAAAATTGGCGGCTTAGCAAGACGTGCAAAGCTACCTGTTGAGCAAACATTTATTGGACAAGCGCGCATTTTTGAGGAATATGAATCTGCCGCAATTTTAACGGATGATTTTAACAATGCCCCTTCTGTAACAGACATCGTGGCTCCTTACTATAAAAAATTCCAAGGGCATGATGATGTAACGAAGAAGCAGCTATTAGATTTAAATTTATGGTTAGTCGATGATATTTTATTGAAGGCAGATAAAATGTCAATGGCTCATTCGATCGAGCTACGTGTACCGCTTCTTGACCGTGAAATGATGGATGTTGCGGCATCTGTGCCAACACGCTACCGCGTCAATGAAGAAAATACAAAATATGCGTTCCGCCAAGCAGCACGTGAGGCATTGCCTGAAGCGTGGGCAAACCGTAAAAAAATCGGCTTCCCTGTGCCAATTCGTCATTGGCTACGCGATGAGAAATATGTGTCACAAGTTCGCGCATTATTTAGCAGCGATGAAGCGGCACAGTTTTTCAACCGCGATAAAATTTTAGCGCTGCTTGATTCACATGTAGCAGGGACGACAAATAGCCAGCGTAAAATTTGGTCGATTTATATGTTCCTTGTGTGGCATAACGAATATTTTGTAAAGCAATAATTTTTCTGAAAGGATGACTGCGAATTGAGACGATTATTTTTAATGACATTACTTTTCGCTCCAGTTGTCCTTTCAGGCTGTCAAAATGCCATCCTTTTACCAGGGACGGTTGAAAACCATGAGGCAGCTAACTTTTCTGATGAGCTGACAGTTTATACAGTGGAATTTTATAGCCGTGTCGCTGTACCACATGTGGAAATTGCTGTTGAACAGCAAGGTCAGACAATTACACGCGCTACATCATCAGCTGATGGCATTGCTAAATTTGCACAATTAATAGAAAATGAAAAATATGAGGCGGTCGTTTATCATGCAAATGGGCAGGAGCAATCACGTACTGCCTTTACCTTTGATAAAAGTAGGCCCAATCTTTTTATTGAAACCATTTATCCTAACTCGCAAGCAGGGTTAGCTGTGCCCATTGTGTTGCAAAACCCAGAGCTGCCTAACGGCTGTGAAATTACGTCATTAACAGCAATGCTCAATTATTTTGGTATTGCTACTGATAAAATGACGATGAAACGTGATTACTTGCCGAGGCAAGTGACAGAAATCCGTAATAATGTGCGATACGGTCCTGATCCAGAGCTTGCCTATGCTGGCAACCCAGCAAGTGCCACAGATGGCTTTTATGTCTTTGCGAATCCCATTGCACAAGCAGCCAACACAATTTTAGCAGAGCAAGCCTCAGCGTTGCGCGCAACGAATATTACGGGAGCTTCTCAAAAGGAAATTGTCAACCTTGTTAAGCAAGGCTACCCTGTTTTAACATGGGTCACAATTGACTGGCAAACACCGCGCACAAATCGCTTTTGGATTGTTGAAGAAACAGGTGAACAGCATCCGATTTATAGTAATTTGCATGCGGTGGTTCTAACAGGAGCTAGCAAAAGCAACGTAACGATTATGAACCCGCTCTATGGCGATGAAGTTATTGATATCAATACGTTTTTCTCAAGCTATGAAGCGCTTGGGGCGCACGCGGTTGTGATCCAATAGATACACTCAAATCAAACTTGCTGGAGAAAATACATTCAATCAATTGAAGAACTTACTCCAGCAAGTTTTTATTTTTAATCCCTATAATTACACAACAGAATCACATAATTTATTTTTGACCTCTAGTTCATCCTATCAAAGCTATATGAACAGCCCCTCTAAATAGATATAATTACCAACAAAGAATTTTATTTCATAGTAACCCTCATTTTTCATTTGATACATTTATGTTACAATAACAAAGAATCCATAAATAAAGTGAACCTTCAATCAGTGGGGGTTTTACTCATCCCCCACTGATTGGTAGTTTCACCAATCGGGTTTTTACAGGCTGTTGAT
>NZ_PYWN01000106.1 GCF_003049505.1 Metasolibacillus meyeri | reverse complement strand
ACGTAATGATACATTTTGATTTCCTCGCTTTCTTCTTTTATTCATTATAGCATGGTGTTGTTAGGAAATATTGTGACATAAAGCGCAACTTCATCCATAAATGAATCCATATACCTATTGTGCATACTTAGTAACGATTTTATACTAACCGTAAAGTATCGAAATGTTACTAAGTGAAGGGGAGAGAAATAATGGCAATTATTTTTGGGAAATGGCAGGATTGGACATGGTTTGAGCGCGGTTGGCTTGCTTTGTTTACCACAATTAATCTTATTTTATTTTTTGCATGGGATGATACAATTTTAGGGTTAATTTCATCTATTGCAGGCATGCTATGTGTTGTGTTAGTCGCAAAGGGGAGAATTAGTAACTATTTCTTCGGTGTGATTCAAACTGCAACATACGGCTATATTGCCTACACATATCAATTATACGGGGAATCGATGCTGAATTTATTATTTTATTTACCAGCACAATTCATCGGTGTCTATATGTGGTTAAAGTATAAAAAGCCTGAAAATGAAGCGGTGCACGGTGAAACGGTTTATGCAAAAAGACTTTCAGTAAAGCAGTGGCTGCTCGTTGTTGTATCGTTTGTTATTGGGGCAGTGCTTTATGGCTGGCTATTAACAGCAATCAATGCACAGCAAGTACGCATTGACAGCATGGCGGTTGTTTTGTCCGTTATCGCACAAATTTTAATGATTTTACGTTTTGCAGAACAATGGATACTGTGGATTTTGGTCAATATGCTAACGATTACATTATGGGTCATTACGTTAGTGCAAACAGGTGGTAATGACTGGACGATGGTAGTCATGTGGAGTGCATTCCTCATCAACTCGGTATATGGTTATGTGAACTGGTTACGCATTGCTAAAGGACAGGTGAACGTATAATGAAAGTAGGGTTTTATGGTGGCAAATTTATGCCGTTTCATCAAGGGCATTTATATAGCACATTGAAGGCAAGTGCCATGGTCGATAAATTGTATGTCATTGTTCTATACGATGAGGAGCGTGATCGCAAGCTTTGTGAGCAAGGCAATATACCATATATGTCTTATAAGGAGCGTGCCTTGTGGATTTCACAGGAAACAAGAGATTGTCCAAATATCGAAATTTTGTATATTGAGGATGCCGATTCACTGGATGCAGACTATAATTGGCTTGAGGGTGGCAAGCGCATTAAAGCGGCGATTCATGAATCCATAACACATGTTTTCAGCTCTGAGAGCAGCTATAGCAAGTGGTTCGATCAAATTTATCCAGAGGCAGAGCATATAGTATTAGATGAGGCGCGTCAAATGTTTCCGATTAGTGCCACACAAATTCGTACAGAAGGTGTATATAAGCATTGGGATATGCTGCCGATGAGCGTGCGTCCATTTTTTACGAAAAAAGTAGCAGTTGTCGGGACAGAAAGCTGTGGAAAAAGCACATTAGTTCGCAATTTAGCGAAGCTTTTTCAAACGACCTATGTGGAGGAATATGGACGTACAATTTGTGAGGAAATTGGCAACGGCTCAGATTTAATTATCGACCGTCATTATGAGGAAATTACTTATGGTCATAAGCATTTGGAGTTCCAACGACTGAAACAGGCAAATAAAGTGCTGTTTATTGATTCGGAGCAAGTGGTGACGCAATATTATACAAAGGTCTACCAAGGCTATGAATTGCCTATCGTTGAGGAAGCCATTGCGACACAGCGCTATGACTTATATTTGTATTTAGAGCCAGATGTACCATGGGTTGAGGATGGCTATCGTGTATTAGGTGAAGCCTCAGTGCGTGCAAGTAATAATGCACTGTTAAAAGAAATGTTTGCACAGCGTCATATACCCATTATTACAATTAAAGGCACATATAATGAAAGAATGGAGCAAGCGATCCAGCATGTGCGTGCATTAATTGCTATATAAATATCGCAAGGAGCTGTCTGGAACGTTGCTTTGAGACAGCTCCTTGTTTGAAAGGATGGTTACATGACATTCGATAATGAACAGCAATTTTTAAGCCATTATCAACAAGAAAAAGAGCGATACGAAAAGCCGAGTGTCACAACAGATATCGTTGTATTTACCGTTTGTCAGGAACAGCCTGCATTAGAAGTATTGCTTATTGAAAGAAAGCATCATCCATTTCAGCATTGCTGGGCTTTACCTGGTGGCTTTATGGATATTAATGAATCGTTAGAACAAGCAGTGCAACGAGAGCTACAGGAGGAGACAGGTATTACCGATCTATACGCAGAGCAATTGTATACATGGTCAGATGTAGAGCGTGACCCGCGCATGCGTATTTTAAGTGCATCCTATATGGCACTTGCTGCGAAAAATAAAATGCAGCTAAAGGCAGGAGATGATGCGCGTGATGCAAGGTGGTTTAGTGTTGCAACCGAAAGCTTGCTAAGAGAGTATAAAGAGACGAAGGAAATGCTGGAAGAAACGGAGGAGATTTTACTAACGTTAACGAACAAAGAAAAAGCTGTGCACGCACAGGCTCGCTTGCGCGTACGGAAACAGGCATATGGTACAAAAACAACAGAAGTGATTGAAATGATAGAGGATGGCGCAAATACAATCGCTTTTGACCATGCAAAGATTATTTTATACTCCTTGTATCGTTTACGTAATAAAGTGGAATATACGAATATTGCCTTCAATTTAATGCCTGAAAAATTTACATTACCGCGCCTGCAAGCAGTGTATGAAATGATTTTAGGCAAAAGCTTGTTTAAAGCACAATTCCGTCGTCATATTGCAGATAAAGTGCTAGCAACAGGTGAAGAAATAAAGGAGGGAGCACATCGTCCATCACAGCTTTATCGCTATAACCATCGTTGGGTATTTGGCTCATTGTAATGCTATACTAATAGGTGGGTGATCAAAATGAAATCAATCCATTTACAATCGTTGCTCGATGCATATAAAGACTTATCTGAATCGGCTTTTTTACAATATGTCCAGCAATTTGATATGGAGAAAATACGTACGAATGAGCTGGATGATTTAAATCTGTTGGTGGAGGAGCTGATAAAGGCGGGAGAGCCACCACTACACCATTTTTTCGTTGGCTACAAAATCAAACAAATTAGCAAGGAATTTGATTTATTGCGCATTGGCAAAAATTATATTGTGAATATTGAGCTAAAGAGCGAAAGTACGAAAAATCGTATACGCAAGCAATTACAGCAAAATGTTTATTATTTGAAGTTTTTGGAAGTGGATATTTTAAGCTTTACCTTTGTTTCATCAACAAAAACATTGTACCAGCTAAAAGGGGATAGGCTGATTAAAGTATCCTTTGTCCATTTGCTGCAAGTGATAGAAAATCAGCAAATACGCATGCTGACAAATATTGATGATGTATTTGATCCAATTAATTATCTCGTATCACCGTTCGAGCTACCACATTCCTTTATCAATGGGGAGTATTTTTTAACGTCCCCGCAAATGACCTTTAAACGAGAAATACTGGATTTAGTAGAGCGCAATACGTCTGTTGTGATTGATGGTGCGCCAGGGACGGGGAAAACATTGCTGACCTATGATTTAGTGAAAACGTGGAGAAAAGCAGGGAAAAGGGTTGTCTTGGTTCATGGCAATGTGCTGAACAAAGGGCAGCGCATTTTAAATGAGCAGTATGGTTGGGCTATTCAAACAGTGAGTGAGATGTCTTTGGAAAGCATTGATATTGTCGTAATTGACGAGGCACAAAAGCTCAGCTATGAACAGCTACAGCATATTCGAGGGAAGCTATTAGAAAGCAAAATCCCCGCTGTTTTTTCACTCGATGCAGGGCATTATTTCTTCGGAGAAGGGCATAGAATTGATGTCAGGGGCTATATTGAAAAGCATTTTGATACGAAAATTTATGAGTTAAAAATGGTGATGCGTTACAACAAGGAGATGCAGTCCTTTGTGCAGCAGCTTTTCGACCAACGTCTGGTCATTGGCAAACAGCATTTTCCGAATATTAGCATCCATTATTTTTCGACGAAAGCGGCTTTTACGCAGCATATGGAAGAATGCAGACGGACGAACTGGCTTGTCGTAGATTGTTATCACTTTGAGCGACCAACGACGCGCGATATTTTAGGAAATGAGTTTAATCGTGTCTGTGTCATCATTGATAGTCACTTTACGTATAAAGCGAATGGTCGTCTATCAGCTGCAAGAAAGAGTGCTGCCATTGATCCGCTGCAAGTGCTGTACCATACAATTATTCGTACACGTAAAAAACTGCAATTAGTCATCGTGGACAATGTGACGATTTTGCAATCCATCATTCATTTATTGAAAAATGAAAATTAAAAGGAGAAACTCGAATGAAAATATGCGATAGTGCCACAGCATTTGTAGCACACTATGAGCCCACAATAGCCTATCTGGAAAACTACTTTGCACACAATCAGGAGCAGTTTACAGAATATTTTACATATCATTGTCTACGTAAAGAACAAAAAATGCAGGATGCCTTAGGGAAGCATCCTGCACAATTGAAGCAAATACAGCAAATGGCACAACAAATGCCAAAGCTGATTACAGAAATTGTTCGATTTTATGAAATAACTTATCGTGTGCAATTTACACAAAATGTGCATTTACTTGTAGGAATCTATGGCTCCAATGCTTATACATACCGTCAATACAACCCTGAAATCGCCTTTTGTTTAGAGAAGCTTTCGCCACAGGAAGCGCATTTAAGTGTTATTATCGCGCATGAATTTGGACACGCATTGCATAATTTGCTATCGATGCAAGAGAATATTGCTTGGGAAATGGTGGATTGGGCAAATCCAGTTACTTGGCTATTGCAGGAAGGTGTAGCGACATATTTTTCAATGCAAGCTGTCAATGCGCGAGCTGATGTTTATTTTGCGTATGATGATGACCTCGAGTGGCTAGTGTTTTGTCAAGCACATGAGCAACAAATCGTTGAGAAATTCAGACAGGATTTACAGCAATGCGCTACACAGGAAATGTTCAAGGAATGGTTTTCCATTAATGGAGGCGCACAGTTCGGCTATACGAGGCTTGGTTATTATATCGGATATCGTTGTGTGCAGGAGCTAGTTAGACAATATGGTGAGCTAGAAGCGGTCACATTATGGAAAACCGCTACATTTCAGGAATGCATGCACAAACAGTTAGAGCAACTAGAACAGCAAACATTTTAATAAATTGAAAAATACGAATGAGTAACTTTCAAGAGTATTACATATTCGCACCATAATTGATGTAAAAAATGATACACTAACTGAAGAGAACGTTGACAAAATAGTTGCCACAAAATGATGTGTTTTCTGTAAGCGATTCATGCAAAGGGTAATAATATCTTGTCAGCCTCTAATCTAAAAGGAATTTATCCCGTATTAACAGGCTGTAAGACCCCCACTTCAAAATAGTGAGTGGA
>NZ_PYWN01000105.1 GCF_003049505.1 Metasolibacillus meyeri | reverse complement strand
TAGTATCGAAGATTATCATAAATATGCTATAGACTTGACTGAAGAAAACTATAAAGATATTAAAGAATTTGTTTCAAAATTCGATCAGACTATTTCACAGTTTACTGTAATCGAATCAGGAGAAAATATACTAATATTAGAAACAACTCCTCAAATAGTGGATAATCGACTTAAAATTAAAGATGTAAAAAAAATATCTAAGGAAGATTTTGAAAAAATTTTCAAATCCGAACCATCATCATAACTATTACTTATATAATTAAAAACAAAACTTGTTAATATGCAAGAAAACTGTAATAGAAAGCTTCTAATTAAAAGGAACCCGAACTATTGTGTGAAACTCTAATTTAATGTTTCACTATAGTTTGGGTTTTTTGTTTATGTTGTATATATCCTTTTTTCTCATAATGAAAGAAATCAGGTAATTTGTCACAATCAAAACTACTCATTATAGAAGAAAAAGGGAAGGAGCAAAGCCAACATAATTATTGTAAATTGTGCGATATCACTCATCCATAATCCCTACCTTCTGAGCATTCAAAGAGCTATATGTGAAAATGATTCGTATAGCTAAGTACAATAATATTATAAAAACAATCGTTCCAAATCAATTAGGTTATAATTTTCATTCACTCTACTTTCTGAAATTTTATTGGTTAGGTTGATGTTTTTATATTCTCTTATCCATTTCATTTTGGTATAATTAAGAAAATATAGAAATCCAATATCTTTTCATGTTTTTTCTGGTATATCCAAAGAAAAATAAGATGATTCCCTCTATCTATTAAATATTGCATAGCGATTAAATTATTCTATGTCAATCTATTTATTTCAGACTATTTGATACTATCAAAAATTTACTATTTTTAAGGCGGTGTAAACGAATAATGAAAATTACAAATTTCTCGCAAATTCAATCTAATTCTGTCAACACAACGAATCATACTAATAAGAAAAAAGACAATCAAACACATTCAACAGAAGCATATATTCCTACTACAAAAAGTACCCAAAGTGACGACTTACTCTGGAACTACACACCACATGAAGTTGGTAAACCAGCTACAATCAAGACAGCTTCCATGGGCTTGAATAATTTAGCAAAGCCTGATTGGGATGTAATACCAACTAAGTGGAAGCCAGTACCACCACAGGATGAATTGATAGCTCAAATTAAAGAGACAGTGACAAGAAATATATTAGATGGAAAATCAACACCTACCCGACAAGTCTCTATATTTCTTGCACAATATATTTCACCTGTATCACCTGACCGTGAAGCACTACATCAACAGGCTATGAAAGCTATTAAGAAATTTGAAGCAGAAGAGAAAGAGAAAGCGACGCCTCTGGGAGAGCTGTCGCTTGTGACATATCTAAATAACATGGATTTTGGCATAGAGAAAAACATAGCAATGTCTGCTGATGGAGTCATTAAGCCAGCGATAAACTCTCTAGGAGGCTATGACTATGAGGTTGTTGTAGGGGGACAGACATTATTAACAAGCACGAATGGCCATTGGGATTATGTTATGACACCTGCTGAACAACAAAAAAGAGATGAATTTTATAAGATTTATTGGTCGTTTGTGGATCAAGCAAGAAATGAGCTAAAAAATTTATCAAATCAGCAAGAATAGTATACTTTTTGTAGTTTTCTATTCTTCGCTCTAAATATTTTACAATTAAAAACTTTTGATGTAATATATGGATGTAGTGCAGTTATGCAACATCCAAAAAATATTAAGGTGGGATTGAATTTGAAAAAGCTTATATATGCTGGATTAACAGCTATTATGGTATTAGCTGTAGGTGCTCCTGCAACTTTTGCCAAAGAAAATATTCCAGTAGAGGGTACAGAAATAAAAACCGTTGAAGTACCTTTGGTAGATGTATTGGAGAGTTCTTCGTTGTATGCAATTAATCAATCTACAACAAGTACACTAGCTAAGGATTTTGCTACATCAAAAGGTCAGACAGGTAAGATTAAATCTATTGGACAATATATCGATTTAAGTAAAGTAATCCCTAAGGAATCCAATGTTGTTAGTGTGACAATTTATTGTCCGACTAATGTGTCTGTGACACAATCTAAATATACATCTATTGACAATTATATTGTTAAAAATAGCGCCGGTTCTACAGCTACTGTTAAATTCCAAAAAACGAACACACCAACTTCCACTAATAAAACAACGGCATTAGCAGGTTCGAGAGCGGATGGGTTATGGTTTGTCCAAATTGAAGGAACTATCCTTATGCAACACACAGGTATGGATGGATTCACTGTATTTGGTGGTAGTAAAATGATTGTAGAATATAACTAATTTTCCCAACTGCACTATGCTTATCTTTTAAAACAATGAAATGCAGAAAACCAAGTTGCTATATTTTCTATCTTGGTTTTCTTTCTTCGTAAAGTTGGCTACATATACATCCCCTCTTTTCCCAACAATAGCAACGCCATTTCTCTTTAGTGTAATACCTCATCTCATGCCATCATGATGCTTCACTAAATGTTACATCCTATACAGCTTGCCATATCAAGCGTTGACTCTCTCTACCAACTGGACATAACATCAATATTACATTTGTCTCTTTCTATTTTTATGAAACTTTTCCCATCTACTTTCGTATATAATGATAGGAAAGGAGTGACAAATATGGGACAACAAGAAGTGTTGACAATGACTAATTTAACAAAAAGCTATGGCAATAAAGCGGTATTACAAGGGGTCAATTTGCGGGTATACCAAGGGGAAATCATCGGTTATATTGGGCCAAACGGAGCTGGTAAAAGCACGACGGTCAAGCTGATTTTAGGAATTGAAGGCAATTATGGTGGGGAAATTCGCTTATTTGGTGAGGATATTCAAAATAGCTCGATTGACTACAAACGCAAAATTGGCTATGTGCCTGAAATTGCCGATGTGTATGATAATTTAACAGGCTACGAATATTTAACGTTTATCGGACAGCTTTACGGCTTGTCATTGGAGGAAGCGGCACATAAATCGGAAGCATTAATGGAATTATTCGGCGTCGGCGAGGCCTATCATTCACGCATTTCTTCCTATTCTAAAGGAATGCGCCAAAAGCTGTTAATTATTTCGAGTGTTTTACATAATCCAGATATTTTATTTTTAGATGAGCCGATTAATGGCTTAGACGCAAATAGCGTCATGATTTTTAAGGAAATTTTAACGCAATTAGCAGCGCAAGGAAAAACGATTTTCTATTCATCGCATATTATGGATGTTGTCGAAAAAATTAGCAGCCGCATCATTTTACTGCATGATGGTAAAGTAGCAGCGGATGGAACGTTTGAAGAGTTGCAGGCAACGAACGCCGAAGGCACATTAGAGCGCATCTTCAACCAATTAACGGGCTTTGACCGCCATCAAGAAATCGGTGAACAGTTTGTAGCCGTTGTTGGCGGAGGTACACGATGACGAACTTCAAAATTTTACGACTACTTGATAAAATGCGTTTTCTTTTCAATAAAATGGGCATTGATTATCAAGTAATGCGCCTAATTTTGCAAATAAAGCTGACGATGGATGAGCGTAAAGTACCAACTTTATTTAATCAATCCGCAAAGAAAAAAGAAAATGCGAAATATGGCTATATGAAATCATTGTGGATTTACACGTTGATGGGGTTGATGCTCATTCCATTTATTTCTTTCGGTACGCAATTTTTATTTCAAATGAGCATCGCCTATTCGATGATTCTTTTCGTTATTATGACATCGATGATTGCGGATTTTTCCTCTGTGTTGCTCGATTTACGCGATCGCAATATTCTCGGTACAAAACCGATTGCTGAGAGAACAATCAATGCGGCGAAGATCGTCCATATTGTCATTTATTTGAGTTATTTAACAATCGCTTTGATGACAATTCCACTAATTGTTTCGCTCTTTACACAAGGTGTGCTGTTTTTTGTCATTATGGTGGTGGAACTTGTATTTAGCAATATTTTAATTGTCGTTTTAACAGCGCTTTTGTATATTGTGGTTTTACGATTTTTCGATGGTGAAAAATTGAAGGATATGATTAATTATGTGCAAATTGGTTTAACGCTTGCGATGATGGTCGGCTATCAATTTGTTGCGCGTTCCTTTGAATTTGTCAATTTACAAGTCGTTATTGAACTAGATTGGTGGAGTATTTTCCTTATTCCGATATGGTTTGCTGCGCCGTATGAATTGTTATTAAATGGAACGGTCAATTTTTTCACTGTGACAATGAGTATACTTGCAGTCGTTATGCCGATTGCTTCTTTATGGCTATACATTCAATTGATTCCGGTCTTTGAGCGCAATTTACAAAAGCTTTTAGCAACAAGCAAATCGAAAAAAGTGAAAACGAATCGAGTCAAAACCTTCTTCCTCGGCCTACTTTGTCCGACAAATGAGGAGAAAGCCTTTTATCACTTTGCTTCTTTAATGATGAAAAAGGAGCGCGACTTTAAATTGAAGGTCTACCCTTCTCTCGGCTTTTCAATCGTCATCCCATTTATTTTTATTTTTAACACGATGCGTGATGAAACAACGAATTTTGCGACAAGCAACAGCTATTTAACAATTTATTTTTCAATGCTCCTTATTCCTACCGCTTTGCTGATGCTGCAATATTCAACTAACTATAAAGGGGCTTGGGTTTTTAAAGCTGTACCTCTCACAAGCTTTGCAACATATAAAAAGGGTGTATTGAAAGCCTTTCTTGTGCAATTATACACGCCGCTTTATCTTATAATCAGCGTTATTTTTTGCTTAATTTATGGCGTGCGCGTCTTGCCAGATTTACTCATCGTATTTGCAGTAAGCTGTCTGTATAGCGTCATTGGCTATATCGTATTAAAGCCATCGATTCCGTTTTCAGAGCCACCCACGCAAACAAATGAATCACAAGGCTGGAAAGCAATTGGGTTGCTGCTACCGCTCATTCCATTTGTCGTTGTGCATTTTATTCTCTTGAAAGCAGACGACTTGTGGCTATATGCTTATTTAGCGGTGCTAGCTGTGAGTAATATTGTGCTTTGGAAGATAGCATTTAGGGAGAAAGTAAAAAAAGCATAGAAGGTCAGCACTTGTTGCTGATCTTTTTGCTTTCTCAGTAGGTTATTCAGTATTATGATCACTTCTTCCATTAGTAATGCACTATTCTATGTACGTCGAATATGCACAGCACCTTCACAATTTTTCTCTTCATTCCATTCTACTTGAATTTCAAATGTGCCTTCCTCGAAAAACAGTGGGAACCTTCTGCGAATCGAAGTTTGCATTGGAAGCTTCTCAGCATCCGCGATTTTCACCCACATCGCCTTTCCTTCTACTGAATCTTCAATTAGTGTGCCGCTAAAATCTGTCGTTAAATAATTGAAAATCATATAGCGAGCTTTTTTCGTAGTATTGACATATTCGTATAAACCTTTGTAAACAAGCGAATGGACATCTAAGCCCGTTTCTTCCTTCACTTCACGTATTGCGGCAGCTGTAATGCTTTCAGGAAATTCAACTTTGCCACCTGGTGGGATAAAGCCTTTAAAATGATCATGCTGCCTATCAAGTAATAGCACCTCATCTCCGCGCTGTACCATGCATAATGTCCATATTTTATAATTTATCATACACTCATTCCTTCATTCACAGTTTAAAGCCTCTACTCATTTTAAATTTTAGAGAATAGGCTTGCAAGCTGTTGTATGAAAAAATAGCTGTAAAGAAAGTACTTCACTCCTCTCCTTACAGCCTTACTTTATTTTACAAACTGTATTTTCATTTTTTCAAGCTGGCGAACCGTCGGTGTTAAATTGGCGAAGAAATAAGCTTCGCGTAATTTTCGAGAAGGAACGCTCCCGGCTACGTAGCCTTGTGCACCATGATGAATCATATTGGCCTGTACCGCGCTTAACGTTTCATAAACAGTGGCTAAACGAAGTTCGACAATTGGCTCTAATGCTATGCGATTTTCCAATACGAGCTGTTGCAAATTTTCCATTAGCCGCTCTCGTTGCTTTGTCACCTGTGCAGCCTGCACTTGTAAAAATTCATTGCAGCCATTTTGCTTCGCTTTTACTTTGTCAATTCCTTCTACGACTGCTTCCATCACCCCTAGCCCTAATGCAATTTGATAGAAAATGAATGTCGGTCGAATCAAATTGCAAAAGCTTCTTGCATCTTCTGAAATGATTTGCTGCTGTGGAATAAATACGTTTGTAAAGCGGCAAGCATATGTTGCACTGCCGTTGACACCAATAAAATGCGTTTTCGGCTGCAATTGCAAGTTTTCCTGCTTCGTTGACACAAGAAACATAACCTCTCTACCACCAACAGCTGCAATCGCACCAAACCAATGTTGCTCGCCTAAATTAGAAACGGCCGGTAAAACACCGTTCACAATATAACCACCTTCTACTTCTTGTGCGGATAGTTGAAGCTTTTCTAAATCCGCATAATATTTCATTGGATTTGATAAACCTGTAGCACCTAAAAGCTGACCGTTTTCGAATTGTGGCAACATCATTTTTTGCAAATACGCATTTTGGCTATTGCGCAAATACGTTAAGGCGGCTAAATGGCACCAAACACAAAATGCTGTTGTCATACAAACTTTTGCTGTCTCCTGTACGACGAGTAATTCATCAAGTAACATTTGTTCTTGTGCCTTTTCATTTGATTGGAAAAAACCTTCCTTCCCTAAGGCGATAAGGTAATCCTCCGCATAGAAAGCTTCTTCATCGACTTTTTTCACGACAGGCTTTAAAAATTCTTCTATTAAAATTTGTAATCGTGCAGTGTTGATTGCCATTTTTGCCCCTCCTTTAAATTAGTCTGCTAGTTCAGTTAATGATGTAATAGGTGTCGCTACTGCTTCACGAGCACGTTTTACAGCTGCTTCGTCTGGTGCATCGTAGAAGCATAAGCATTTTGTCATATCTTCACAAACATACGTACGAGAGAATTTTACATCAGGAACTTCCTCATATTTCACAGAATTTTTCTTTTTGCGCTCTAAATATTGATCCATCGTAATTTCAGCAGGAATTTCCCATTCTACTAAATAATTCACATGCTCATTATTCGTTTTCACATTTTCTAATTCTTGACCAATAAGGCGTACTTCCTTCACTAAAGATACTTGTAGTTGTTGCTTTTCTAAAGTTGATTTTGCTAGCTCCTCATTTGTCGTTTCCACAATAAAATAGGCACGGCTATAATCTTTTGCTACTTGTACCTCAACTACTTGTACTTCTTCTGCACCATGTACTTGCTCTACAAGCTGTGAAAATTGCTCCTTGCTTGAAATACCATTCACGTTTGATTCTACTAAAAATAAAGTCATTTTTTATTCCTCCAATAAAGTTATTTTTTATCACTAAATTTACTTTTTTAACTTACCTATGCTAAAATTTGTTACAAGGAGGTAGACGAATGAAAACACGCTATGACTTACCTTGTAACATTGCACAAACATTAAATATAATTGGTGACAGATGGACATTGCTCATTTTGCACGAGCTATTAATCGGCGAAACAAACTTTAACGAGATTAAAACAAAGCTCCCAGGTTTATCTGCCAATTTGCTTTCATCAAGGTTAAAATCACTCGAAGAAGCAGGACTTGTGGTGGCTACATTATATTCAGCACACCCACCACGCTACGCCTATAGCTTAACGACTAGTGGAAAAGATTTAGAGCATATTTTTAATGCGCTTATTTTATGGGGTTCTGAGCATTTGCAGCCTTGCTATAAAGAAATCGTTGATGCGAAAACAAACTCTCCCATAGAAATTGGCTACTTTTCAAAGGAAACTGGCGAACGCGTTAAGCATATTCGCATTCAACCGATTCAATCATCATAGGCACAATTCATTTGTGCCTATTATTTAATTGCTGCTTGCCCGCCCCATATGCGTGCAACCCATCCTTCAAACAAGCGAATTGCTTGATCCAATAGCAAGCCTAGAATTCCGATAATAATGATGCAGGCCATGACAATATCGAGGCTTAACGCATTTCTTGCATCAACAATCAAAAAGCCTAAGCCGGATTGTGCCCCAATCATTTCCCCTGCAACAAGAAAAATCCAAGCGCTACCGATAGCCATATGTAAGCCATTTGCAATCATTGGGAACGCTGCTGGAAAAATAATTTTCCACATGCGTTCTGTATGTGTCATTTCAAAATTAGCTGCTATACGTAAATACATCGCATCTACCTTTTTTACTGCAGACACGGTCGAGAGTAATACAGGGAAAAACGCAGCAATAAAAATAATGACAATCGCTGGCATGTTGCCAATACCAAACCATAGAACAATAAAGGGTGACCAAGCAATAGGTGAAACAGGTCGCAACACTTGCACAATCGGATCAAGTACACGCCATATCGCAGGCAGTTGCCCAACAATTAAGCCGAGTACAATCGCAAGTATAACCGCTGCTAAATAACCGCTAAAAAATCGCAAGAAACTAATTTGAATATGCGTGAAAATCGAGCCACTTCGAATCATTTCCAAAAGCGCTTCACCTACTAAAAGTGGTGGTGGAAACAGTGCCTGGTTATGTCCGCTTAATATGCTTGCTAACTGCCAAACAATCAAAAGTGCACCGAAGCCAATCAGCATTGCTGTTATATTTTTCAAATCATGACACCCCTCTTACTGCCATAATGATGTATCAACGAAATCCTCATAAGCTGGCGGATTTTCTGATAGCTTCATTTCAATTAATGCATTGCGCAAAATAGCGTAAGCCTCTTCCTCAATAGCTAGATCATCATAGGAAATCCATTGCAATGATAAATCAAGTACGTTTTGTTCCACATTCATAAACTCTCCAACAACTTCTTGCATATGTGCATCTTTATGCTCTGCTAGTTCCCCTGCTGCTACATAATCTCGTACGAAGCTTTTCGCAACCTCTCCATGTGACTGAATAAATTGATTGCGTAGTACTAAGCCACAATCAATGGAATTTGGCCAAATATCCTCCGATTGATAAAGTACCTTTCCTTTCTCCAGTGCTACAGATATTGCACCAAACGGCTCTGCTACAACATATCCTGCAATTTGCCCTTGCGCTAACGCTGCTGGCATTTCCGCAGGTGGCAGCTCCACGACATTAATATCCTCATAAGCTAGCCCTTCCTTTTTCAGCATTTCATACAGCAAAATATGATGTGTTGAAAAACGGTTTGGAATGGCAAAAGTTTGCCCTTTTAACGCTTGTGCATTCGCAATGCTCGGTGCTACAACAAGCACATTGCCATCGCGATGCCCTAATGCCACCGCTTTTAAATCCACTCCCTTTTCTTTCGCATTCATTGCAAGTTGAATTAGAACGGAGGCGCCATCAATCTTTCCAGTATTTAAAGCATCCATTAGCTCGGGCCATGAGCCAAACTTCACAAGCTGTAACTCGTAGTCCTCATATTCTGCATCTTGCTGCATATAAAGTGGTACGGCATGTGTAATCGGTAGATAACCGATTTTAATAGTTTGTTTTCCTTCTGAAATTTCCCCTTCTCCGCTACATGCGCTAAGAAGTAAAAGTACTATTGCTCCTACTAAAATATAAATTCCTTTTTTCATTCGCTCACCTCCTTTAAATGTTATATTCAATTGGCTGTTTATTTGTTGTGAACTGGAATTCATTAAAAATTAACTCACGGTAATGCTGAAAATCTGTACCTGCACGATCTCTAGGCTTAGAGCCCTTTATAGCAATTTCCTTATGAACACGCCCAGGATTGGCACTCATGATAAAGATGCGATCCGCTAAATAAATCGCCTCATCAATGTCGTGTGTCACAAGTACAATCGTCGTTTGCTCACGCTGTTGAATTTGAATTAATTCATCCTGCAAATAATAGCGTGTAAATGTATCGAGTGCCGCAAACGGCTCATCCATTAAAATAAGCTCTGGCTGAATCGCTAGTGCGCGAGCAATTGCCACTCGTTGTTGCATTCCTCCAGATAATTCAGATGGCAAGGCTTTTCGTTTATCAAGTAAACCAACCATTGTTAAGTAATGTCCTACCTTTTCAGCGATTTCTTCTTTCGTTAACTTTTCTCCTTCAAGTGCTAGTGCAACATTTTTCTCTACAGAACGCCATGGCAATAAAGCATAATTTTGCATGAGCATCACACAGCGCTTACTCGGTTTCCTAATTTCCTCTCCATCTAATAAAATGGAACCGTTAGATGCTTGCTCAAAGCCACCTATTAAATTAAGCAATGTACTTTTACCACAACCACTTTTCCCCAAAATTGAAATAATTTCACCTTTATTCACATCAAAGGAGACTTTATCTAAAACGATTTCTTGCTTTTGCTTTGTGGAAAATTGCTTAGAAACTTGCTGTATCGATACAATTGGCGCTACCATATGTATTAAATCACCCCTTAAGCATACAAATTTACTAGGTTTAATATGTTTTAAGTTATTTTATTATACTTACTTAAAAAAAACAACTTATTTTCGAAAAAATTTTATTTGTCATGTGAAATTACAATTTGTAGGTGCTTTTTAAGATTACATATTTTGTATATACCACTTTACTTTCGTGCAAGAATAGCTTCTGCGCTTACTCATCATAGAAAATATTACAGCCTGTTAATGCGAGATAAATCCACTTTGTTACAAATCATAACAAAAGCTGCTCAAAAAGCGGCACATTCAGCTACTTTTTGAACAGCTCCGAAGATTTCTTCAATTCGCTATTGCTTCATATGTTTTTAGATATGAGAAAAATAATCCTATGAAAGTTAAATATCAAAGCAATTAATCAACTAGACTTAATCAATTTTAGGCAACACTTTTTCAAGCTGGCTAAGAGCCTAAAACCATTATAACATGCATCATCAGTTAAATGCCCTATCTTTGCCAAAATTCGAGGTCTCCACCGCTAGTTCTCTGCTATAGTAAATTTTGCTGAAAATGCTGTTTCACCTGAGGCCATTCCTCTTTTGTTATGCTGTACAAATGCGTGTGGCGTAGCGTTCCATCTTTACGCACCATATGATTGCGTAAAATGCCCTCTTTTTTCGCACCGATGCGCTCAATTGCTTGTTGAGAACGGAGATTTTTATTATCTGTTTTGAGCTGTACACGGTTCATCGCAAGCTGTTCAAAGCAATATGTTAACAACAGATATTTGCAATTGGTATTGATTGCAGTGCTCCAACAGGCAGGTGTCAGCCATGTGAAACCAATTTCTAATCGTTTATGCACATTGTCAATATCAAAAAGCGTCGTTGTGCCGGTGACTTTCTCTGTCACTTCCTCTATGATAACAAAGGTAAATGTCGTGCCTGCTTGACGCTTTTCAATTGTGGAATCAACGTAATTTTCCACCGCATCCTTCGTCATCAAATTCATTGTTGTATGCGCCCAAATTCGCTCATCATGCGCTGCCTCATAAATGCCCTCTATATGCGCTCGTTCAATTGGCACTAAACGCACCATTTCATTATGTAATATTGCCATATGAATCCCTCCACTGATTGAAGTTTCACTTTATTATACATAAATACTATCTGAATATTAAGAAAGAAATATCAACAAAAGAACATTTTTTTGTTACGATAGATATATTGGAAAGATAGAAAGAAGGTTTTTTATGAAGAACCATGCATTGCCAGTCGTATATGTAGCTATTATTGCCTTTTTGGGAGGATGGTTTTTTTCACTGCTGTCACTGCCGATTCCGTGGATGATTGGGCCACTTTTTACTGTATTGCTTGCTCAATTTTTTATTCGTACATCGTTGAAATGGCCCGCACAGTTTCGCAATATCGGGCTCGTCATTATCGGCATTACAATTGGTGAAAATTTTTCTTTAAGTATTTTGCAAACGATGGGCACCATGTTTTGGTATATGTTAGCGATTAATATCGTTTTCGTTCTACTTTGTTTGTTGCTCGCATTGATAACAGCTAAATATACATCCATGTCGCTACATACGGCTGTATTAGCGAGCGTCCCTGGTGCACTTGGACAAATTATTGTATTTGCCTCAGAGGAAAAAAAGGCTGACCTCGCTGCTGTCACCTATTTTCATTTAATTCGTGTATTAGCTGTCGTCAGCGTTGTCCCTTTTTTAGTTTCAGGACACGTGGTGCAACAAAATATCGAGGCGACCGCTTCTCCTTTATGGGCTGTTGCAGTTTTAATTAGCATGAGCTTTCTTTTCGCTATCGTTGTTGGCAAATTGCATGTACCAACACCATTCTTTTTAGGCCCAGTTCTTTTTGGTATATTGCTTAATATTGTACAAGTTGATATTCCCGTTATTTCATTAGATGTATTACATGTAGCACAAATTGCTGTTGGTGCGCATATCGGCTTATTATTAACACCGAGTGCCTTGCGTTTACCTAAGCGCACATTATTATTTGGCTTAATAAATGTCGTTTTGCTCATGTTTGTGAGCTTTTTATGTGCCAAACTTGTGATGACAATGCTTAATTATACATTTGCGACTAGCTTTTTAAGCACTGCTCCTGGGGGCATGGATCAAATGGCACTCATTGCAACAGCCATTCATGCAGATGCAGATATTGTCACCGTTTTCCAGCTAGCACGCATGCTGTTTTTGTCGTTTATTATTATTCCGTTATTGAAGAAATATAGCGCGCGACTTGAGCACTAACGCTCAAGTCGCTTTGGGCGAAATAGTTCTCCATACGCTGCCCCACCTAAAATTAGTACAGCACCGACCATTTGTAGAGGGCTTAATCGTTCTGCTAAAATTATAACTGAAAAAATTAATGCAGAGAGTGGCTCTAAATAACCGAGGATGGAAACCGATTGAACAGGTAAATGACCGATGGAGGAAAAATAAAAGTAACAACCGATACCAGTATTAACAACACCAAGAATAAGTATAGGTAATATATTTCCATCTGCTATTTGAACAATAAATCCTTGCTTCATCCCAACAAAAAGAGCAACTGTTAGAAAACCGATTACTAATTGGCACACAGCATTTTCAAATCCTTGAATGCTGGAAGCCATTTTATTGAAAATGACCATAACCGCATACATTATAGCAGCTAGTATGCCGAAAGCTAATCCTAAAGATATTTCTCCTGCTGTAAAAGCCTGCCCATTGACACAGAGCATCCCAATAATAACTACTAAAAAACCAAATAACTTCGCGCTCGTCATCTTTTCTTTAAATATAAGTGTCGACAAAAGCATAACAATCACAGGCCCGCAATAATAAGCCAGCGTTGCAATACTGACACCGATTTGCGCATACGCCTCGAATAAAAGAATCCAGCTTGCCCCCATCGCAATACCTGAAATAGCTAAATAAAATAAATGGCGCTTATTTTTCCAAAACTGCATCTTCTTCTTCATTAAAACAAATACAATGATTAAAAATAGACTTCCAATTAACGTTCGTAAATAAACAATTTCGTAGCTATTCATCATAATATAGCTTGCTACAATGCCGTTGGAACCAAAGAGTAGTAAGGCAATAATGTATTTAAAATAAGCATTTTTCATTTTCTCTCTCCCTTTAGCTTGATTTTTCAATAGCTGTAGCATAGCATATGACTATATATTACAAAACCGAATGTTTATCATGATTTTCATGATGAATTGGAATGGAAGTGACACGAGTGAATATTCAAAAATATATCGCTTTCGTGAAAGCCGCACAATATGGGAGCTTTACAAAGGCGGCAGAAGCATTAAACTATACACAGTCGGGCATTAGTCGCATGATTCAAGATTTAGAGATGGAGTGGGACATTTCTCTTTTTGAAAGAAGCCGCGCCGGTATTCGTTTAACACCAGATGGAATGAAATTGCTGCCGCAGCTACAGCGTATTTGTAATGAGCATGAAATGTTAATGATACAGATTGAAGAACTACACGGGGGGCAGTCTGGCACAATTCGTATCGGCACCTTTTCAAGTGTTGCAACACATTGGCTACCGAATATGATCAAAATGTTTAAAAAAGATTACCCAAACATTGATTTTGAATTGCTGTTAGGCGATTATACAGAAATTGAAAGCTGGGTTACTGAAGGACGAGTGGATTTTGGCTTTTTAAGGCTCCCTACAGCCACAGAGATGGAAACGATTTTTTTAGAACAAGATCGTCTATTAGTGATCCTTCCAGAAGACCATCCCTTTGCCAATTGCGAGCAGTTCCCTATTAGTGAATTATGTAAAAATCCATTTATGCTATTGGAAAAAGGAGCGAAGGCAGAAATCTCCGAGATTTTCGAGCAACACCAAATCTCACCTTCTGTCCATTTTACAACATGGGATGACTATGCGATTATGTCGATGATTGAAAATGGTCTAGGGATCAGTATATTGCCTGAGCTTATTTTGCAGCGCATTCCATATAAAATTATGACGAAAGAGCTAGAAGTCCCTGCCTTTCGAAATATTGGTATTGCCATGCGTAATCAACAAGCATTATCGATTGCAGCGAAAAGCTTTTTACAATACTTGCCTTATCGAAAAAAGGAAAATTGAGAAAATTTTTCACCGTCAATGCATTTAGTAGATAACAAAGAGAGCGTTTGAAAAGTCATTTTGAGATAACTCCTTTGCGATGAGACTAGTAATCATTTATACAGCAGCACATTTTACTGTACCGCAAGCAAATATTTTCTGTGCTAAAGCAGAGCGGCGGCACATGTTTTCTGTGTTGCGTAGTAACAACAACAGGTATAACTGATTTTTAGCATGAAAGCTAAGGCTTTATCATTTGCTCTCTTTTATTTCACTTTGGCAAAAGATTTTTGCAAATAGTTACTTGCATTTTCAAAAAAATATGCATACAATAAATATAGACCGACAGTCGGTCATATCAGGAGGCATCTGTTATGAGAATCGTGAAAGAGCATGAAGAACGGCGCAATGAAATATTGAATAGCGCACAGACACTTTTTGTCACAAAAGGTTATACAAAAACAACTATCAATGATATTTTACAGGCAGTTGGTATTGCGAAAGGCACTTTTTATCATTACTTTAAATCAAAAGAGGAAGTGCTCGATGCAATTATTGAACGCATCATTCAAGCAGATGTAGCAAAGGCACAGCATATTGCCTCCGACGCTACTTTGTCGGCAATGGAGAAACTATTTGCTATTTTACTGGCACAAGCACCGCAGCAAGGTGACCATAAAGAGCAATTAATTGAACATCTTCATCAACCAGATAATGCAGAAATGCACCAAAAAAGCTTAGTGCAAGCTATTATTCATCTGTCACCTATTTTAACAGAGGTTATTGAACAAGGTATCGAGGAAAATATTTTCCAGACAAACTACCCGCAAGAAACAGTTGAATTTTTGCTTGTTTCTGCACAAGTTATTTTCGACGAAGGCTTCTTCCAATGGCAGCCAGAGGAAATGCTTCAAAGAGCAACAGCTTTTGTGCAGCTAATTGAGCGTGCTTTAGGTGCTAAAGAAGGAAGCTTCCAAAAAATGCTGACCATTTTATTGAAGTAAAGCGATTCGAATAAAGATTCGCTTTCTCTTTTTTACCAAAACAGACCGACAGTCGGTCTGCTAAAGGGGGTTTTATATGTTAGCCATATCAAATTTTTCAAAGGATTTTTTGCTTGTTGTCTTAGGGCAAATTATTTCCATTTTAGGTGCTGCTTTCTTACGCTTTGCTTTATCACTTTATGTATTAGACCTAACTGGTAGAGCCGACCTATTTGCAGGACTACTCGCTCTATCAAGCATTCCCATTCTTTTATCACCCTTTGGCGGCGCACTAGCTGATCGCTTCAATCGGCGCAATTTGATGGTGCTATTTGATATGATAAGTAGCGCAATTATTTGTGGCTTATTTTTATCTTTATTTATGCAGGAACCATCGATTATTGTGATTGGCATTGTGATGACTTTATTAGGATTGATTAGTGCGCTATATACACCTGCTGTTATCGCTAGTATTCCGCTGCTTGTAGCAGATAATAAGCTAGAGCAAGCAAACGGGATTGTTCAAGGGATACAGGCATTATCACAAGTAGCTGCACCTGTTTTAGGTGGCGTATTCTACGCGCTGCTACCTTTCAAAACACTCGTTCTAATTAGTGCCATTTTGTTTTTTTGCTCAGCTATTTTAGAAATGTTTATTACAATTCCTTTTGTGAAACAAACACAGCAACCGTCCATTTTGAAAGATTTGAAAATCGGCTTTCTATACGTCGGAAAGCATAGCTTTATCGTAAAGTGCATTGTCCTTGCTGCAAGTTTGAATTTTTTGTTAATCCCTTTCTTTATTGTCGGTGTACCGATTATTTTACGAATAGCTATGCAAGCGAGCGATATGTTTTACGGTATCGCTATGGGGATGATTGATTTTGCTACCATTATCGGGGCATTGTCTATCGGCCTATTTGTTAAGCATTTACGCATGAAATTCCTTTATAAATGGCTAGCTATAATCGCCTTACTTGCTTTACCAATTGCCTTTAGCGTGACGCCTTTCCTATTGCAGCACAGCTTTGCTTTATCATTTCTTATTTTTGCAAGCTGTAGTATGACGATTGCGATACTGATTACCGTGCTCTCTATTTTCGTCATAACAGCTGTGCAAAAGCAAACTCCGAATGCGCATCTTGGTAAAGTGATGGCCATTATTACAGCAAGCGCCCAGTGCACTGCCCCCTTTGGTCAAATTTTATATGGCATCGTCTTTGAAGCAACACAGCCAGCTATGTATTGGTCGCTATTATTAATGAGCTGCGCAGTATTACTATTAGCCCTTCTAGCCAAAAAAATGTGGCAGCAGACAGAAAGTGAGGCAACGCTATGATTTTCCGTATGGCACAGCGAGATATTGTACGAAACCGTATACTAACACTAACTTTAATCACCTTTATAGCGCTCTCTTCTTTTTTAATGGCGAGCGCGACAACAATGATTGTTCATTTATTTACATCTGTAGAGCAATTTTTTCAGCAGGCAAAAGCACCACACTTTGTGCAAATGCATGCAGGGCCCGTCAATCAGCAGCAAATTGATGCCTTTGTGCTGGAGCACTCTTTTATTGGAGCACAGCAAACTGTTGATATGCTAACGATTGAACAAACACAGTTTTTTATTGAAAGTCGAACACAGAGTGAGGCAATGAACGGTAGTGTAATGGATATTAGCTTTGTTACTCAAAATCAATTATTTGATTTTCTATTAGATGAAACAAATCAACCACTACAAGTTGCTCAAGGAGAAATTGCTGTACCGATTTATTATATGGAAAAATATCATTTACAGCTCGGTGATAAAATTTGGTTTACCAATGAACAAGTCGAAAAGGAATTTACCATTTCAAGCTTTACACGCGATGTACAAATGAATCCATCCATCGTTAGCTCCAAGCGCTTTGTTATTCATCAAGAGGATTGGCATACTTTAGCACAATCAATAGCGCAGCATGAATATTTAATTGAATTTTTAGTAACGGAGCAGGCACATATACAACAGTTGGAGCAACTCTATCAAGCATCCAATTTACCACAGCAAGGGCCTACGGTTACGTACCCGCTTTTTAAAATGCTCAATATGCTAACAGATGGCCTCAATGTATTAATTGTGCTTTTTCTAAGTATCTTCTTAATGATTGTTGCCCTGCTCTGTATTCGTTTAACGGTAATGACAACATTGGAGGAGGATATACGTGAAATTGCTGTTATGAAAGGGATCGGCATTGCCAATAAGCAAATTCGCCTACTTTATTTAGGAAAATATATTGCAATTACAGTGCTGGCTAGCATTAGTGGTTACTTACTATCATTACTTATCATACAGCACTTCACTGCGAATATGGCGCGCTATTTAGGACAATTCCATATGACTGCATCCCACTATTTCTTGTCATTGGGTAGTGTTGCAATTATCTGTTTAATCGCTATTTTATATTGCTATTTCATTTTAAAAAGATGTGAACGTGTTTCTGTTGTAGAAGCTTTTCGACAAGGAGCTGTGCCAGAGAAGACAATCACGATTGCTAACAGTAAATTGCCGTCTATCAACCTATTGCTTGGCATAAAGGATATCGTGGCACGTTTTCCAATGTATCGTTTAATTGGCGCAGTTTTTATTATCGCCTGCTTTATGATGCTTGTGCCACTAAATTTACTGCAAACCGTGAAATCACCAGACTTTATTACGTATATGGGGGCTAGTAAAAGCGATATACGCATCGACCTACCTTACAACGACAATACTCGTAGACAATTTGATTCAATTCAAACTACTCTTGCACAAGATGGAGATATAGAAAAATATGCGCTATTTACAACGGCTAAATTTATGGTCGAAACAGTGGATGGGCAATATGACAGCATACAGGTGGAAATTGGTGATTTTACAACTTTTCCTTTACATTATGTCAAAGGAGTCGCACCAACACAAAAAAATACAATTGCCCTTTCCGTTTTACAGGCACGTGAACTCGCCATGAATGTAGGCGATTCATTAACTATTGTCGTTGATAGCGTTGCGAAGCAATTAACAGTTTCAGGTATTTATCAGGATATTACAAACGGTGGAAAAACAGCAAAGGCACAGCTAGCAATCAACTCAGCTACGCCTATTTTGTGGTATGTCATTAGTGTGAATGTCGTGGATGGTGTGGCGACTCAAGAAAAAATCGAGGCATATCGTGATCTATTTACAACAGCCAAAGTGACAAATATGACACATTACATCACACAAACACTTGGTTCAAACATTGCACAGCTCAAGCAAATCACATTGCTGGCTATTATGATGTCATTATCTATTGCAGTATGTATTACAGCTATGTTTATCAATATGCTGCTTGCAAAAGATGCAAGGCAAATCGCTATTTTGCAAAGTTTAGGCTTTTCGAAGCAAGCGATTCGCGCACAATATATGACAAGTGCTATAACGCTTTTAATCATAGCTATTATAATAGGAACCATTTTATCTAACACTGTTGGGCAATATTTAATTAACAAGCTTGCTATGCTCATTGGTGCATCACATATTACATTGATTAGTCATCCATTGCAGGCTTATTTCTTCTATCCATTACTATTTATTTGCGCAGTGACATGGACTGTTCTATCCCGTATTAACAGGCTGTAGGACCCCGATTTCAAATATAGAAGGGAAAGCCAAAAAATTTAAGTAGGGAATCAACAGCCTGTAAAAACCCGATTGGTGAAACTACCAATCAATGGGAGATGAAGAAAACTCCCACTGATTGAAGGTTCACTTTATTAACAACAGCAAAACTTCAGCGACCAACATTAGGAGGGAACATGTGATGACAATTTTAGAAGTACAGCATTTACAGAAAACGTATGTTGTTGGCAATACAGAGCAGCAAGTATTGAAAAATATTCAGCTTACCATTCAAAAAGGCGAATTTGTCTCTATTATGGGACCCTCAGGCTGTGGTAAATCCACTTTACTTTATACAGTGAGTGGTATGGATCAAGCGACAGCAGGTCATATTACCTTCCTACAGCACAATATTAGTACACTGGCTGAGCCACAATTAGCTAAATTACGACTTGAAGCAATGGGCTTTATTTTTCAGCAGCATCATCTATTAAAAAATTTAAATTTATTCGACAATATTATTTTATCTGCTTATTTAGCGAAAAAAGAAAGCCGTCTAAAAATCAATATGCGTGCTACCCAGCTAATGGTGAAGTTGGGTATCTCTGAATTAGCCAAGAACGATATCACCCAAGCATCTGGTGGTCAATTACAAAGGGTTGCTATTTGCCGCGCATTAATAAACAACCCATCTATTTTATTTGGCGATGAACCAACAGGAGCTTTAAATACAGCCGCTACCTCCGAAGTAATGGATGTGTTAGCAACGATTAATCAAGAAGGTACAGCCATTTTACTCGCCACTCATGATGCCAAAGTCGCTGCAAAAACCGAGCGTGTGTTATTCATGCTCGATGGTGAAATCATTGCTGAAACTATTCTAGGCAAATACGATCCTGGAAATAGTGATTTATCTAAGCGCGAGCAACAGTTGAATCGTTGGCTTGTGCAGCTTGGGTTTTAACAGCGCAACGCTTAAGCTAAATGCATCAGCTTTTCAGACACGCCCCTGTTATTTAAGTTTGGTTGAGCCAATTTGCTTGTCTTACGTGCGGATTGCAATGTTTCACGTGCGAAAATAAACATCTTGCGGGCGAATTCATCTATCTTACGAGCGAATCATTACTTTTGAACTACGGAATTTGAAAACACTCACTTCAACTTCTTTTTTCTCAATCTAAACAAAAGTACCCCGTAGGATAGACTTTTTTCAAAGTATCTATCTTATAGGGTACTACTTCTTTGACGAAAATGGACCTTCTCTTTGCCTATGTCTATTTTGCTAGCATTTTTTCTACTTCCTCTTTAATGACGACAAGACTTTTCGCTTCTTCCACTAATTGTTGCATTGTCATTAACTCATCGTCGCTTATTTCTACTAGCTCCTCAAACATTTCAACAGATTCGCGCGAGATAAAGGCAATCTGACTAATCGTTGACATAATTTGCTGAGAACTAGAAGATAATTCTTCTGCGCTTGCTGAGGAGTTTAAATTGTTTTCAGCGATAATCTCTGTTGTTGATAAAATTTGTTCAAACATGTTGCCAGCCTCTACGATTGTGCTATTGGCCTCTGTAAATTCTGCCGTTCCTTGCTTCATCGATGTAACAACAACTTCTGTTTCCTCTTGAATATTTTTCACAATATCGGCTACCTCTGCTGAAGATAAACGAGATTGCTCTGCTAAATTTCGTACTTCATCCGCCACAACAGCAAATCCCTTGCCGTGTTCGCCAGCACGTGCGGCCTCAATCGCAGCATTTAATGCTAATAAATTAATTTGCGCTGTAATACCTGTGATTACTTTAACAATTGAGCCGATTTCATTTGATTTTTCGCCTAATCGATTCATCGCCTCTAATGTTGTGTGAATCGTATCGTTGAACTGTTCCATCTTCCCTAAGGAACTTTGTAGCTTTTCGTTTCCTTCTTTTGTTAAATCTACTGTACTCGTTGATTGCTCTGAAATTTGATTTGATCTTCGTGATAAATCATCGATTGCATTTGCCATATCTTCCATCGATACGGTACTTTCTTCAATTGCGACAAGCTGTTTTTCTAAACCTCTTCCGACTTCATCAATTGCCGCTCTAACAATATCTGCTTTTTCAGCAGCCATTTCACCATTTTCTGAAAGGCTATCTCCCATTTGATGCACATTTGTAGAAACGGAAAGGAACCCTTCTCTCACACTACCAAAATATGTAAGGAACTGATTAAATGTCGTATAAGCATCGCTTGTTCCTTGTAATTTGCTTGGCATTTGACCAGCAGTTATTTCGTTCAAACTATTTAGTATTTCTTTATTTACATTTACCTGTGGCTTTAATGAAAAATAACGATAAGCCAAGTATGCAGATAGTCCAATTAACACAATAATAATACTTAATAATATACCTTCCATCATAACACGCTACCTCCCGACTTCATTTCATTACAATTCCCGTATAATAATATATGTACCATCCGCTATTTCTGGAGGAATTCCTTGCAGTCTCTCATTATGTTGATATAGATGACAAATAGAATTGCCTTCTACATCCATATATTTTGTCATACCGAAAAACTTTTCTAAAAGACGCATTGATTTTGGATTTGTCGCTTCACCAATAACAGCTTCTACACCTTGCATAGCCGCCTTTGTGAACAATTTCTCAGCCAATTGCTGAACAATCTCTTGGCGATTATGCTCTGCCAGTACACCTAGCATGAATAAATGCAATAGCTGCCCATCTTGAATCTCTTTCCCTTTACGCTTTTCATAATCTGCCATAAAGCGGCCTGTTACATCGCTTAAAACACGCATGACAACATTCATATCAGTTAACGAACCTTCAAATAGATCTTCTTCTATAACTTCTGGTTTATTGATATCACCGGCAAGTACACCAACTACACGTTTATCTGCATCTAAAGCAATCGCACAATACCCTTGCTCCACAACTGATTGCAAATAATCTTGTGTGAATGTGCAAAAGTCCTCATAATTTAAATTCAATTGACCTACTATTGGCTCCTGTATCCATTTCCCTGAAACTTCGACACCAATAAATGTACGTGCCAAGCATTCAGCTGCTTTTTGAATAAAGGCTGTTTGCTCCTTCGTTAATATTTCATATGTGTATAAATTTAATGTTGTATTCACTGGCTAACTTCCTTCTATTAATTATTTTTTAAAATCGTTGCTTCAAGCTATCAATAAATGTACCTGGAAAATCAATTCTTTCCAACACATTTCGAATTTGCACTTGTGCAATTTTAGATGAAGGTTTTACGACTATAATATCTTTAAACCCTAAAGAAGCATAAAAGAGCATCGTTTGTTCCATTTGTGGCACAACCTTTGAAGGAGTTGGCGTTTGGTGTGTTGCATCAATCACAAATGTATAATCTCTTTTTGAAACTTTACTGATTGTATCTTGTAAGTCAACTAAATAACCTTCCGCGTCTGCTGCACGAATGAGACCGTTCACACTTACATGAACTTCCTTTGTGCTTTGTTCAATCGCCATTTTGTACTTCTTTTTATCTACCACTAACATGTTCGCTCCCCTTTTCGTTGATTATTATTATTCGTTTCCCAAAAGTAGTTCTAATTGTTCTATATTTTTTATTTCTAGTTTTATTAACCCTTCAATTATTTTATACACTTAGGACGAATATCACTATTATTTTTTTCATAATATAGTATAAAGCACATTGAATCATTTGTCGAATTATGTAGTTTTCTCCGCTTTTTTGTAACCGCTTTAAAATCAAGTAGGATACCTATATGCTGGATAAAAAAATGGTGTGATTTAGAGATTATTTCTAAATCACACCATTTTTTATACTTTAAACTTTTGCACTTCAGTTTGTAGCTCCTGTGCATTGACACTTAATGTCGTAGCGACATGTGCTACTTCATTCATCGTAGCAGATTGTTCTTCCATCGCAGCTGCTACCGTATCAATATTACTAGAAATGCTACTCGTACCTGATGCAATTTCATTGACCGAGGCAGATACTTGTTCAGCACTTGCTGAAAGTTGCTCTGCTGTCGCTGAAACATCTTGAATTTGATACGTCATCCCATTTACTGCCTCAACGATTGTTGCAAAAGAATCGCCTGCTTTGGCAATAACGGCTACACCATCCTGTACAGAACTAAGCGCATTCCCCATTGCTTGCTCTACATTTTTTGTATCCTGTCTAATTTCTGTTGTTAATGTAGCAATCCCATTTGCGGATGCCTTTGATTCTTCAGCTAATGTGCGTACCTCATCGGCCACAACTGCGAAGCCTTTGCCATGCTCACCTGCACGTGCGGCCTCAATTGCTGCGTTCAGTGCTAATAAATTGGTTTGTTCTGTAATCGCTGTAATAACCTGTGTCATATTGCCAATTTCTTCAGTTTGCTTTGCCAACTTTTGTACAAGTTCATTGACAGTAAAGGCTGCCCCATTAATCTCATCCATTTGCTGTCTTGCATGGGCAATAATTTCGGTTCCATTTGTTGCAACTTCACTTGCGTTGAGCGATGAAGTATGTAATGTTTGCGAAGCTTCTGCGATACGTTGGACACCTTGTGCCGTTTCTTCCATTGCTATAGCGCTTTCATTCGCTGCACCTGTCGCGATTTGTGAAGTTTCTGCCGTATCGGTCGCTTGTCTTGTCACATCTTCTGTCGTAGCTGTCATTTCCTCTGCGCTAGCAGATAGCTGTTGCGCAGATGCACTAAGCTGCTCGGCATTTGATTGAATATGTGCAATTAAATGACGGATATTGCCTTTCATCGTGTTGAAAATACCACCTAATTGTCCTAATTCATCCTTTGTGGTAATCGTAATATCCTCACCAGATAAATCGCCATCACCAATTGCTTTAGCACTGTTCATAATGGACTTCAATGGATTTGTAATTGTACGACGCACATAAAGGATTAAGCCTATTGTGATAGCCACACTAATTGCTAATACGAGAATCGAAACGATTCTTGCCGTTGTAATAGAAATATCTGTTGACTCTTTAATTTCATCCATTTGCTGCACTTGATACGCTTGCATATCTGTTGTAATTAGGAATGTCTCTGTATTGGTATTTGTAACAGATGTATTCATTAACATTGTTGCTCTTGCTAGATCATTTCCCTCAACAGCTTGAATAATTTCAAGCATTTCATTATTGAAACGTTGATTCGCTTCATTTATTCCTTGCCACCACTCAGTCATTTCCTTCCCCGTTAAATAGCCTTCTAATGTTGCTATATCCTCACTCAACTTCGTAGCCGTTTCCATCAACTGTTGTTTGTTTCTTGATAATGTCGGATTTAAAATCATTGAATTAATATAAGTTTCCTGCGCAGCTATTCCAAAACGAATTTCTTTTATTAGCAAAAGCTGCTCTAAGCGTGAATCCATCGCTTCATTCGTTCGTTTTTCAATCGTATATAAGTTAACAAGAGTACTCACAATCGACACGGTCAATAACACAATAAACAAAATAAAAAACATGTTCATTTTTTTCCCTATACTCATCTTAACCCCTCCTCAAAGTTCATTTTAAACTGCAAATTTTCCCTTGTATTTATCACCAATCTTTGCCTTATATATGAAAGGAGTCAATCTAGTGTAAATCGTCGTTAAATTGATTGCAATTGTTTATCATAAGCTCTAATATTTTCCCATAAAAAACTTAAGAATGGAATATAAATTAAATAATAATTATTTTAAATGAATAAATTTAGTTCGAAATCATTAGAATCACCTTAAATTTTTGATATAAAAATGCTATTTTCAAAGGTGCAATCTACCAATTAACTTGATTAAAAACTTATATTATAAGCATAATATCCTACATAAAAAAAGCGATTCATACCAAAAACAATTGGTACAAACCGATTTTTTTGTATCCATCAGGACAAATAAAGTGAATTTTCAATCAGTCGGGTTTTCTCATTCTCCACTAATTATTGATAAAGGAACACAAACAAAGAGCTTTACATCCTGCGAAAATGCTTGTTTGACCAACCTTGTGTTAGCCGAAAGTTAGCTTTTTACAGATGGAAAAGGATTTTCTTCAAGGGAATATTCGAGGAACAGAAATACCAGTAGAAACATTGAAATTATGCCTTGATTCCGATAGTAACATTGTCATGTTGTATGTTGGGGTGAACCAGCAGAAACGGCATTTTGCAAAATTAACAAGCTGTTCATCTAGGCCTTAAAAGGTAATGTATCAGTGACATTGGAACAGGAAAATGTAGCAATCAATATAAGTTGGAATGTTTATTTTCAAATTTTTCCGTTTTCTTAGTAGCCCACAAAAAATAAGTACCTACTACATGGCAAGAAACTTTGCAGGAATAACTCAAAATTTTTATGGCGATAGCCTATTTACAAAAAATTTTGATGGTTCTTTCCATGTAGTAGTTCAACTAAGAAAAGGATGTGCTAGGCAGATTCTGACACGCTCCTTATCCTAGTTAAACTGTCAAATTTATAGTTGCAAACCCCAAAAATCCTCATGACAAAAAGAGAATCTTCATCCTTTCTTTCAAATTTATGGGTTAGTATTTGTATATGTTCTTTT
>NZ_PYWN01000104.1 GCF_003049505.1 Metasolibacillus meyeri | reverse complement strand
TTTAAAAGAATATCTTTACCTAAAACGAAGGGATGAAAAAATGTATTATTGAATAGATGCTTCTTTATAATGAAAAAATTCTCAATTTCCGCTAAAGCTTGATGATCATAAACTAATTTATCTTTAGTTATTAACGTATTTTGGATTATCTTCGTTTGATTAAAACCTTTTATTGGTTCTCTAGAATAATATAAATCTCTATTAATATAGTCTAATTTATCTGCACCGAGCTCTGAGAAGAGTAATTCCTCTATTATTTTATATGTACCTTCTCTTTTTATAACACTTATAATCGCATCGGATAGGCCTGATTCTTTACTTAGAATTTCTTGTATTTCTTTATCGCTTTTTATAAATTTTTCAGTCCATTGCTCATGGTCAATTAATGTTTTGAGTTCAAAACAATGAGAAAAAGGTCCATGTCCAATATCATGAAGAATAGAGCTAACTAAAGCTACATGAATTTCGAACTTTGATAGCCTCAGTTGACTATTGAACGTTAAATATTCAAGCATTTCCTGCATTATATGATATACACCTAATGAATGCTCATAACGGTTATGAATAGCTCCTTTTATTAGAATATATGTATTGCCCTGTTGTTTAATTTTTTTCAGCCTTTGCATACTTTTAGTTTTTACTAATTGTTGAACATATTTGTCCTTTACCATAATTTTATGATATAAAGAATCATCAATTTCCATATTTGTCCTCCTTCTATCAATGTTGCTGTATATTTTATAGTACTAGATTTAACGATCTTTTTGAAATGAGTGAGTCATTAGTTGGTAACCCTCTTCTATAAGCAAAATAGAGAGGATATAATTTCTGTAATAACAATTATAAAAAAGAGGATGTATAAAAAATGCACACAATTACGCAATTGGATAAATTGGTGAATGTTGATATTAATCCAGAGCTCATGGATCAATTAAAGGAATATAGAAGGATGCTGGAACAGCAAAAATATAAAGAATTATTCATAGCGACAAAGATGGGAATTGTCGAAGGGGTAGCAATTAGTTGGTTAAACCATTTTCATCCGACAGCAAAATATATTAAGTTTTTTACTGTAGAACCAATACAAATGTTACTGGAAGCTGTATTGCAGTCTATGGGGGAACAAAATAAAATTATGTTCTCTTGTTGGGAGGACGAGCATGAAAAAATAAAGATGGCTGAAAAGGTAGGTTTTCAGCTTTTCCGTCAAACTTATATAGAGACATTTCCAATCGCTATGTTATTAGCAAAATTAGAAAGTATACAGGCTGTGTCTAAAGTAAAATCATTGGCACAAGTTTTACAGAATCAAAGGGAAGCGTTTTTGACAGAGCTGAAAAGAAATTATGAGGAAACGCATTTACATAACCCAGCTCAAAATTTTTCATGGCAAGAGTGGGAGGAATTCTTGTTTGATGATGAAGTTGATACGGCGTTAAGTAGTGTCTTGATGGAGGATGAGCAAATAACAGGATATATTATGTTGCACCCGGTTACAGTGACACATTATGAAATTGGCTGGATTGGTCAAAGGGAACAAGAGCATATACAAGCGCTATTCAAGCAGCAGTTACTTGCGTTGCAAAAGAAAGGCATTCAAACTGTAGAAATTGAAGTGGATACAACAGATTGGCATGCGATGAAATTATTTAGCTTTTTGGATTTGCGAGCAATTAAAAGTTGGAATTCCTATTTGTTATTAAAGTAAGAACATTATGTAATTGTCTTATACGGTATATTCATTGTTCATGTCTAAGCTAAAGTTGTAGGTCATCATTTTAAACAACTCCAAAAATATGTTTATCATTGTAACGATAAACAAGGGTAACTACAAACATTCATGCATAAAGCATAGAGAAGCGGAAATCCTAGTAGTGGAGGTGAGCAAGATGAAGAAAAAGCCAAATCCACAAAATGAGGAATTTGCACAAGATTTGAGCCCCGATGATTTAGACACGCGTAACGACAAGGATATGACGAAGGAGCAAAAAGAAAATACCCCCTTGAAGAATACCCCTAAAAATCCATCTCAATAAAAATACAAATGGCTGTCAGGAAAATGCTCCTGACAGCCATTATAGTTTAAGACTTCGATAGCTCAATAAAGCCTTCTCCAAATACATCTCGCACATCATGGATAGCGATAAAGGCATTTGGGTCAACTTTCTTCACGATATTTTTAAGTTTAATAACCTCTTGTCGACTAATAATAATATAAAGAACTTCCTTTTGTTCCTTTGTATAATAACCATGACCAGCAAGAACCGTCACACCACGATTCATTTTGTTGCTCACTTGATCAGCGATCTCATTCGGTTTTTTGGAAATGATTGTGACAGCTTTCTGAGTGTTAATTCCCTCAATGACAAACTCCATCACTTTCGTTCCGATATACAGCATCATAATTGTCAGCATCAGTGCCTCTGCACCAATGATGAAATAAGATGAAAACACAACAATCAAATCAAAGAATAATAGCCCATAGCTCATGTTCCAGCCAAGATATTTATTCGTCATACGTGCTAAAATTGTTGTACCTGCCGTTGTACCACCGACGCGGATAATTAAACCAATCCCTACACCAACAAAGACACCACCGAAAATAGCATTAATAATGATTTCATCTGATTGTACAGACCAAGACTCCGTTAAATGTAAGAACACAGAAATGAATGTCACTGCAATAATTGTGTAAATCGTCGTTCGTTTGCTAAGGAATCGATAGCCCACAATTATTAGAAATCCATTAATAATAAAGCTGACAATACTAGGTGACCAGCCTAATGTATAATAAAGGATAATCGTGACACCTGTTACTCCGCCTTCACCTAAATCGTTTGGAATAACGAATAAGTTAATCGCAAGTGCAAACAGGAACGATCCAAATAGCATAATCATAATATCTCTTGCAAACTTCATCAATTTCACCCCACCATTTATCATAAGATTTTTTATAGTACATACTATAACAAGTTTGCCATCTTTTTAATACCCTTGCCGTGATAGTTGATGAATTTGAAGTATTTTGACATTTAGCTTAAGAACAATGGTAAAAAGGCATAATCTCCATCTCGAACAATCTCGCCTTTTTGAATATCGATGGGCTGTTTAAAAATCGGTCCATCAATAACCGTTGTGTGAAATTCGCCACCTTCTCCACAAGGGTCAATGCCTCGCTCCTTTAGTTCCTGTACGTAGTCATATGTTAAAACTTTCCCTAAATCACTTTCTTGCATACCAAGTTTTAAATTAACTGTTGTAATAATTGTTTCGAAGCCTAAGTTTATAAAGCGTTCTACAGCCTCTGTATGATCAACTTCCCATAAAGGCATACCAAGCTGTAAATCAGCAATATTTGCAACTTTTTCATGCCAACAGCCATGCTCAGGCATATCAAGGTCGCCGGTTACAAGTGCATCAGCTCCTAAAGCTTTCATTTTTTTCAGCATGTCAATAAAGGTTGCTTCATAGTTAGCCCAACTTGCCGCAGCGAAATGAACAGGTAAGCCAATGGACTCAGCCTGTGCTGTGATGAGATCAATTGTCATCCCATGTGAACGAGAGCGTATGCCATCCTCCTCAAGCACGACAATTAAGCCTAGCGCTTGTCCCACCTTCATAGCTTCATACAAAGCTAACGTACTATCTTTTCCGCCACTAAAGGAAGCAACAAATTTTTGCCCTTCAGCCCCAGTTTTCCATTTTTTCGAGTTTGCCATAGGATGTACTCCTTTTGTTTTGTCTATGGGCTTATTTTAGCATGGGGAGGTTGTTCTTTATAGTATTGATAAGAGCAAAAATTATAGAGAATATAATTTGACAAATAGTATACATTTGTATACTATTAAAAATATAAAACGTATACAAATGTATACAAAAGGAGAGATGAAGATGAGAAGTGAACATTTTTATAGAGGAGAGTTTCAACGAGGGGGCAGAGGTGGAATTCATCGTGGTGAACATCGTCGTGGTGGGAGAGAGGAAGCGCAGCGTGGACCTAAAACCTTCCGACGTGGGCGAGCTATTACCTTTTTAGAGCAGCTAACAATTAAGCGTTCAACAATAGCACAACAGTTAGAGCAACCAGAGTTTCAATCCATTCAACAAATATTAGTAGGTGAGCTCAAAGCCTTGGATATGGTTATTAATGAATTTACTCAGCTATTTGAAATACATGTGGATGAAATTCAAGTAGAAGAAGCTAAAGGTCATCAAGATGATGAAGCAAATTAATCAGTATATCGATACTACATTTTCGGAGGAAGATACACTTTTAGCTGAAGTGGTAGCGGCCATTATTGAAAATGGTATGCCAGCTATTTCTGTATCGCCATCTTCAGGTAAATTGTTGACGTTACTTGTGTCTATTGCAGGAGCAAAAAACGTTCTTGAAATAGGAGCACTCGGTGGCTATAGCGGGATTTGTATTGCGAGAGGCTTTAGAGAAAAAGGGGCATTGACCTCTCTGGAGCTGGAGGAGCGCTATGCTGAATTGGCTTATAAGCATTTAACTAAAGCAGGCTACAGCAAGCAAGTAACTTATCATACAGGTGCTGCATTACAAAGCCTTGAGAAGCTTGTACAAAGTAATAAGAAATTTGATTTCTTTTTCATTGATGCAGATAAAGAAAATTACGAGCATTATTTGGAATATTGCATTCAACTAGCAGAGCCTGGCGCTTTAATTGTCACGGATAATGTGTTAGCTGGAGGTAGTGTAGTAAGCACAGAGGTAAAGCAAAAACGCTATACAGAAGTAATGAAACAATTTAATGAAAAAGTAGCAAGCCATCCACGCTTGCAGTCAGTGCTTGTCCCACTTGGTGATGGCATGACATTGTCGAGAGTGAAATAGCAAAAACCTGCAACGAAAGTTTGTTGCAGGTTTTTCATTTGTTGTTTATTCTCCTAGCATCGCCTTCAACGTTCGCTTCTGCCATCCTAATTTAAAGTAAGCATATTGCATGATGAAATGGACACAGAAGGTCACAGGGTAGGCGATCCAGACACCATTTAACTCAAATGCTGTGTAATTTGATAGGATGAAGGCTGTTGGTACTTGCACTAACCAAATTGTTAATACAAGGAAGATCGTTGGCCATAGTACAACACCTGTTGCACGCATTGTAGCTGAAACAGTTTGTGTATGCCCAAAGACTAAATAGCTCCAAAACGTAATCATTAAATAGTTTTTCGCAATATCAACTGTATCCGTCGAAGTGATAAAGAGTGATAAAATAGGCTCTGCAAATATATACGTCAGTAAAATAATGGCTCCACCTAATAGGTAGTTAACTTTCACACCCATGCTACGGATTTTTTGAATCATTTCTGTAGAATTTGCGCCTAATGCTTGGGCAACGAAAACGGATGTAGCGATGGAAATACTCATCGCAGGCACTTGTGCATAGCTAGCAACTTGGTTGACAACACCATAAGCAGCCGTGGCACTTGATCCATAAACATTAACGAAGCCGATAACGGCGATTTCAGCGACAGATATCGCGACCATACTAATACTTGCTGGAATCGCTAGCTTGAATAAGGAAATTAAAATATCCTTTTTCAGCTTAAAGTGCTGTAAAACTGATTTATCTAAACGCAAAATATGTTTTGTTTTATGCAGGTAGGTAAGCAATAAAATCATCGTTACGAAATTCGATAATACCGCAGCATAGGCAGCACCGTTTAAACCGAATGCAGGCAACCCGAACCAACCAAAAATAAGTGGTGGTAAAAAGGCAATATTTAATGCAACGCTCGTTACTAAAAAGATAAACGGCGTTTTGGAATCGCCAACACCACGAATAAATGTCGTATAAGTCATATACCAAAACATAATTGGTAGTGTAAAGAATAAAATTTTCGCATAGCTTACACTCATATCTAAAATATTGGCAGGCGTTTTCATAAAGCGTAAAATCCATTCAATGAAAAAGGCACCAAATACAGCTACTGCGATGGATAAAATCGTAGTAAAAGCCAAAGTAACACCGATAACTTCCTTCATTTTTTCATGATTGCCCGCACCGTACGTTTGCCCAACTAAAATCGAGCTACCTGAACCGATACCGATGGCAAAAGCCATTAAAAAGAAGAAAAATGGGAAAAAGGCTGCAATCGCTGCTAATGCATCATCGCCTAAATTGCGCCCAACAATAAGCATTGCTACAATCTGTCCCAATGATTGCAGTACATTTGCTAGCATGACAGGGATTAAAAATTTGAAAAAGGTTTTTCTCAACTGCTGATCATCTTGTAATAAATGTCCGTTCATTTTGTTTCCTCAAAGGGCTTTAGTAACCCATTTCTTTTAAAATACGTGATAAGGTGCGCAATCGCTCACCCATTAACTCACCATTCTCGCTTAATGCTTGATTGAAAAGTTGAATATCTTCATGGATTTGTTCATTTTCTGTGCATACTTCAACGGTCATTGCATCGCCTTGTAAGCCAACGCGTTTAATAACAGGGTTGGTTTCATCATATAAATTTTCATAGCGGTAAGCATCTTTAAAGTGAAGCTGTGTTTCGCACACTAAGATTGCCAAGTCAAGTACACGGTGCAAAGGTAATTCCTCAGATTGACGTGACCATTTGCCACCAGTATGGCGCCATACTTTTGCTGAAATATCAACTTTTCCACGGTCATTCCATTGCGCTAAGCCAAGTGACAAACCTTGTGCATCTGTTTTGTAGGCAGTGCGGCCATCAATATTTGCATAGTTTTCTGCAACAATTACAGGTTTATGTTTTAAATGTGTAGGTATTTTCATATGAAATCATCCTTTCTATTTAGTAATTTAGTAAATTACTGCTTTAGTAAATTTAACATTGCGTATGTCAAAAATCAAATATTTTATACTCTAGATAGAAATTGAATGGTCGATTATGCTTTTTTGATTGTATGAATATTGACTTTGTATCGAGTAGGGAAGAGATTGTTGGGTTATCTTCATGACTCTGATAGCTATGAATTAATTGTGTCATCATTTACAGATTCTTTATAGCGATGGTCAGAAAAGGAGTAGAACTTTCGTCATGTTAAATGTACAATAGATATAGGAGTTTAGGGAAACTAAAATAGGATGTGAGAACAGCATGGAGGAAAAGCACAAAAATTCTATTTTTCATAGTATTTTTACAAAATTAACCTTACTTATTGTTTTTGTGATTACACTGACAGCTGGTGTAATTGGTGGAGCAAGCTACTATTTAACAAAAACAGAGCTGATCAATGCAGGTGAAACAGATATTAAGCATCTTGTTGATACAGCGATTGTTACATTGACTGTACTAGATAATCAAGTAAAGGCGGGCAATATTACTTTAGAGGAAGCACAGGATCAGGCGAGGCTATTATTGAACGGACCTAAGCTTACGGAAGGCTACGATTATAAAGCTTCTTCATTTCTTTATAAGAAGGATGGCTATCTAGTTGCTTATGATTCGAATTATGCGGCTGTTCTTCATCCTACTAACCCAATAGGTCATATACCTGAGAATACGACAAATCGTGAAAATATGGTGCTTGCTGCAAAGGCGATAAATCTTCAAGACCATTTTCATCATTTTAATGATACAGATGATGCTGGTAAGCCTATTACAAAAACAGCCTATATGGCACAATTTGAGCCATGGGGTTGGTATGTTGGGATGAGTGTGCTCGATACAACTTTTTATGGTGAGCTCAATAAAGTGAAATGGTATATTATAACGATGACAATTGCTATTACGCTTCTTGGTATTGCACTGTTCTATATGGCATCGCGTAAAAAATTTAAGTTACTAGTAGATATTTCGGCTGCATTTTTAGAAATTGCCAATCGTAAAATCCAAGCCAAATCATTACCTGAGTCAAAAGATGAGATAGGTCATCTTGGACAGTCCTTTAACTATATGTTAATACAGTTAAGAGACTTGATTGCTGGGCTTCAGGAGACGAGCAGTAAAGTAGCAGAAACCTCACTTTCTTTATCTGCTATTTCAGAGCAGACTGCTTCAAGTAGTGAAGAAGTTGGACGAGCGATGAATGAGATTGCAGGTGGAACAGTAAGCCAAGCAACAGATTTAGAGCAAACAAATCATCAAATTGTTCTACTGAATACATCGATTAAGGCAATGAATCAACAAAACGATACAATTCAACAAATGACAGCACAATCGGAAGCGGCAGCTTATCAAGGGCAAGAAATGATAAAGCGTCTAAAACAGTCGAATGAGCAATCCTTAATTTCATCTAATGAAGTAAGTGGAAATATTGCCAGCTTACATAGTAAAATCGGTGAAATATCAAAAATTACAATGGCTATCGAAAGCATTTCAGCAGAAACCAATTTATTAGCATTAAATGCAAGTATTGAGGCGGCTCGTGCAGGAGAGCATGGCAAAGGTTTTGCCGTTGTAGCAAGTGAAGTACGTAAGCTAGCAGAGCAATCGAACGAAGCGACAAAGCAAATTCAAAGTATGATTTCAGCAATTGAACTAGAAACAGAGAAAACTGTAGAGGCTGTAGCCGGTACAATTGATCGTTCACAGCAGCTCGATATAGCGGTAAATGAAACAGAGCGAGAATTTAGTCATATTATGCAGGCAATTACAGAAACAACGCAGGCAATTACTACGTTGAATAAAGAGCTTGCAACAATTACGGAGCAAAATAAAACAATTACGCAGGCTGTGCAAAATGCTTCAAATATTTCAGGGCAAACTGCGGCAGCTGTAGAGCAAATAACAGCCTCGGTTGATGAACAAATCGGCGCTATCGCGCAAGTAGCTATATCGGCTGAGCAACTAACAGACCTTAGCCAAGCGTTAAACGAAATTGTAGAAAAATATGAGCTGTAAAATAGTAGGGCATGTTTGAAGAGCGATTACCTTTTCAAACATGCCCCTTTTTAAAATTTCATTGAGCGAATTTAGGCTTTCGTTGAGCGGAAATGGCACTGCGATGAGCGAATTTCACCATTGGTTGAGCGAATTGATACTTTTGAACTGGTTAATTCGAAAATAATCACTTCACCGCCCCTTTTTTCAATAAAGAAGTTAGCTAATCTAACATTTTTAACGTAAGCTTTTGTGAAATTTTTAAAGCTGAGTTAAAACTCGTGAATAAAAAGGCGACATCTCATTCAGACGGCTTGCCCACAAATTTACTGACGATAGATGCTAAAACTTGCTGGAAGAGCATGCCAAACACGACAGGCATCGCGACCTTAGCTGGGAAATAAGTTGAGGCAATAACAACACCTAAAGCAATATTGCGCATACCTCCTGTAAAGACGAAGGTCGTTATATGTGAGCTATCGTGTAAAAAGTAGCGACCAATAAGCAATGTGAAAACATAGCCACATATAGCAATCACAAGTACTAATCCGATGACAAAGGCAAGCTCTATATCCACATTTTTTAAATATGGTGCAATGGCACTGCTATTAATCATGATGACAGCAAATAAAGCAAGCTTTGAAAATGGAGCTAGTATACCGCTTATCTTTTGCGGAATTTGTCCTTTAGATAATTCATTCACTGCAATACCAATTAATGTTGGCAACACAATCATAAAGGTTAAACTCGTCATTAATGAGGGCAATTGAAGCTCAACTTTTTCTCCAGAAACGATAAATAATAGTAATGGCATAATAAATGGTGCGAGCAATGTATCAATAAGTACGATGGATAAGCCTAAAGGAACATTTCCTTTACAAATGGTAATCCAAATCATACTCGTAACCCCAGTAGGTACCGCAACAGATAAGACAAAGCCAATTGTTAATAAATAATCATCGAATATAATGGAGGATAAAAAATAAGCCCATAAAGGCATAACAATATGTAAAAAAGCAATCGATGTTAAAATGATAACAGGATGTTTTACAAAAATAGCGAAATCTTTAAACGTCATGCGTAAGCTACCTGCAAATGTCATAAAAGCAAATAGCCAGACAACAAGAAAAAGTAGATGATGCAAAATGTTTTCAAATAAGACGCCAATTATTAGGCTAAGAGGCGTTAAAATAGCAATATAACGTTGAAGAAATAGATTTAATTTTTCTAGCAAGAGAAAGACCTTCTTTAAATTTTTAGACTCATTGTAGCATAGTTGCTTGTAAGGTGAAAATGGAGGTGGACAATATGCAGATTGAATTAGTCGAAGGTGTGCCATATCAATACTTGTCAGAACTACAGGCACTTCATGCACATGTTTTTGATGGCTCGCCATTACCATTAGAGAAGCTGGAAAATAAGGAGGGCTTACTTTGCTTATTTGCGATGAAGGATGGGGCAATGGTCGGCTTTAAACTAGGCTATATGCATCCTGACCACGTATTTTATAGCTGGTTAGGTGGCGTGCATGAAAGTCAGCGTGGTCGTGGAATTGCAAACGGGCTAATGGTGCGTCAGCACGAGGAAGTAAAGAAGCTAGGCTTCCAAAAAATACGTACATATGGACGCAATCAGCGTAAGGCGATGCTGATTACAAATATTAAACATGGCTTCGAGATTATTTCAACATTCGTTGATGCAAAAGGTAGACATAAAATTATTTTTGAGAAATCACTTGTTAAATAGCATACGAATTAAACATATTTTTTGAAAATTGTATTGACATTTTGTTATTTCATGTTAAATTATTTCTATAAGATTAGTAGGTTTTTGCTTGCCAATACACATCTTGATAAGAAAAGCATAATAATATTGTAGTAGCTCACTAGAAAAACTAGAGGCCGCTCTTTAGAAAAGAAGTACTTCTTTTCTATGGAGTGGTCTTTTTTGCTTCATTCCTATTCTGTTAAAAATAAAGTGGGAAGAATGCTGTATTAAAACATACTTTACGAATATGAATAATTGATTAAGGAGGAAGAATATTTTTATGAAAAATCGTTTGTTTTTGAAGGGATTAGTATTGATATTTTCTACTGTTATTTTATTGTCTGCTTGTGCTAATAAAAGTGCATCAACTGAAGATAAAATTCAGATTTTAAATTCTTCGTATGACCCAACACGTGAATTGTATGACGAATTTAATAAAGAGTTTGCAGCATATTGGCAGGCTGAGAAGGGGCAGGAAGTAATCATCAAGCAATCACATGGTGGCTCGGGTAGTCAGGCTCGCTCGGTTATTGATGGCTTAGATGCAGATGTCGTTACACTAGCTTTGGCGTATGACATTGATGCAATTGCTGAGCAAAAATTAATTGATGAAAACTGGATTACTCGCTTGGACAATAACTCCGCCCCTTATACCTCAACAATCGTCCTTTTGGTTCGCAAAGGTAATCCAAAGGGCATTAAGGATTGGGATGATTTAGCGAAGGCAGATGTTTCAGTGATTACACCTAATCCAAAGGCATCTGGAGGAGCACGCTGGAATTACTTAGCTGCATGGGGCTTTGCCTTAGAAAAATTCGGTAATGATGATGCGAAGGCAAGGGAATTTGTTGCAAGCATTTATAAAAATGTAGAAGTGTTAGACTCTGGTGCACGTGGCTCAACAACGACATTTGTAGAGAAAGGCATTGGAGATGTATTAATTACTTGGGAAAATGAAGCGTTGCTAGCTTTAAATGAGCTGAAAAAGGATGAATTTGAAATTGTAGCGCCGTCCATCAGCATTCTAGCGGAGCCATCTGTAGCAGTAGTAGATAAAAATGTTGATCGAAAAGGTACAAGAGAGGTCGCAGAAGCCTATTTACAATTTTTATATTCGGATGTTGGACAGGAAATAGCAGCTAAAAATTATTATCGCCCAAGAGCAGAAGCAGTTGCTGAAAAGTATCGTAGTGAATTCCCAGAAATTAAGTTATTTACGATTGATGAGAAGTTTGGTAGTTGGCAAGAGGCACAAAAAACACATTTTAGTGATGGTGGTGTTTTTGACTCAATTTATCTTAATTAAGTATAAAACGCCTAGTAAGGTGAATGTAGTTTCAAATACTTGCTCAGCAAGAGGGGTTTAGTCTAAGAATACCATATCCGATGGTACAGACTGAGTAACCTACATCATGTTGACCTAAAGCCTCTGATAGATGTCACAGATTTTGATGAGGAGTTAGCTAAAGCATGGTCGATTAAGAAATGGTGGTGTAAATAATGAAAAAAAGGAAGAATGTACTACCTGGTTTTGGCTTGTCGATGGGGATTACAATGCTGTATTTAAGCTTATTTATTTTAATTCCGTTATCCATGATATTTATTGAATCCTCTAAGCTAGGGTGGGGAGATTTTTGGCAGGTTGTGACAAGTGAACGTGTCGTCCATGCCTATAAAATATCGTTTGCTACAGCATTTGCAGCAGCCCTTTTTAATGGTGTTTTTGGCTTATTAATTGCGTGGGTGCTCGTTCGCTATAGCTTCCCTGGAAAGCGATTCATTGATGGATTAATTGATTTACCCTTTGCATTACCGACAGCAGTAGCAGGGATTGCATTAACTACTTTATATACAGAGAATGGCTGGATTGGTCAATGGCTCAGCTTAATCGGTATTAAAGTGTCATTTACACCAATCGGTATTACGTTGGCCTTAATGTTTATTGGATTACCATTTGTTGTTCGAATGGTGCAGCCTGTACTGGAAGGCTTAGAGCGTGAAGTAGAAGAGGCGGCATCAAGCTTAGGAGCAACACGTGGGCAGATTTTTAGAAAAATTATTTTCCCTGAAATATTGCCAGCTTTATTAGCTGGATTTTCTCTCGCATTTGCAAGAGGGCTTGGGGAATATGGATCGGTCGTCTTCATTGCAGGCAACATGCCGATGAAAACTGAGATTGCACCACTGATGATTATGACGAAGCTAGAGCAGTTTGATTACGCAGGGGCGACAGCGATTGCGGTTGTGATGCTCGTTGTTTCATTTATTTGTTTAATTTTTATTAATTTCCTACAAAAATGGAGCCAAAAGCACATATTACAAGAGGACTAGGGGGGAGCAAAGTGAATCATTCAAGAGATCAAAAAAGCATAACGAAGCGAATTTTAATCACAGTCATGCTCCTCTACTTAGCATTGTTTCTACTTGTGCCATTGATTTTTATTTTTGTCAAAGCATTTGAGCAAGGAGCAGCCGTTTATTTTGCAGCGATTACAGAGAGTGATGCTTTATCTGCTATTAAGTTAACATTGCTTGTTGTTGCTATAACCGTTCCGTTGAATACCGTGTTTGGCATAGCGGCGGCGTGGTGTATTACGAAGTTTCAATTTAGAGGTAAGCAGTTGCTACTTTCTTTAATTGAATTACCTTTTGCTGTATCTCCAGTTATTGCAGGTTTAATTTTCATTTTACTGTTTAATCCAAGAAGCGCTGTAGGCTCACTATTCATGGACTGGGGTATAAAAATTATTTTTTCAACACCAGGAATCATTATTGTAACCATGTTTGTGACATTGCCGTTTATTGCGCGGGAGCTTATTCCGATTATGCAAACACAGGGGAAGGCTGAGGAAGAGGCAGCGATTTCACTTGGAGCTAGTGGCTGGCAAATGTTTATCCGTATCACGTTGCCAACGATTAAGTGGGGCTTACTATACGGCATGATTTTATGTAGTGCGCGTGCAATTGGTGAGTTTGGAGCTGTGTCCGTCGTGTCTGGAAGGATTCGCGGAATGACGAATACAATGCCTCTGCATGTAGAGATTTTATACAATGAATATCAATTTGCGGCTGCCTTTGCTGTAGCATCACTGATGTCATTATTGGCACTCGCAACATTAATTATTAAATCGTTTATTGAATATAAGACAGAAAAACAAGTAGGTGAATAGCATGTCGATTGAAATACGTGAGGTAACAAAGCATTATGGCTCATTTCAAGCATTGAAGGATATTAATTTAACTATTGCAAAAGGGGAGCTAGTCGCACTGTTAGGTCCATCTGGTTCAGGTAAGACTACACTTTTGCGCATGATTGCAGGGCTAGAATCGATTGAAGAAGGTAGCATTGCATTTGATGGCAAAGATTTAAGTACAGTGCATGTCAATCAACGGGATGTTGGCTTCGTCTTTCAACACTATGCGCTATTCAAGCATATGACAGTGTTTGATAATGTAGCATTTGGTTTAAATGTACGTAAGAAAAGCGTGCGACCATCAAAAAAGGACATCGAGCAAAAGGTACATGAGCTTTTGGAGCTAGTCAAGCTAAGTGACTTTGCACAGCGCTATCCATCTCAGCTATCAGGTGGACAGCGACAGCGTGTTGCATTGGCACGAGCATTAGCAGTGGAGCCAAAAATGCTGCTATTAGATGAGCCATTTGGAGCGCTTGATGCAAAGGTTCGAAAGGAATTACGTCGTTGGCTACGTAAATTGCATAATGAAATGCATATCACAAGCGTGTTTGTTACACATGACCAAGAAGAGGCACTTGATGTGGCAGACCGCATCGTCATTATGAATAAAGGAAAAATTGAGCAGGTTGGAACGCCTTCGGAAGTTTATGATAAGCCTGTTAGCCCATTTGTTTATGATTTTTTAGGTAATGTAAATTTATTCCACGGTCGACTGCAGCAAGGAAAATTAAATTTAGGGAGCGCCCAGCTTGATGCACCAGATTATATCGATCAAGATGGTGCGGATGCGGTAGGCTATGTGCGACCACATCATTTAAAGGTTGAGCGTGTAAGGCAAAGCAAGGATGAAATCGCAGCAAAAATTACCTTTATGCATTCAGTTGGACCTACTTGGTATCTTGAGATGAGACGTGAGGATATTGACGCTTATGTCGAAGTGGAGCTGAGCAAAGAGGAGTTTATACAATTAGATTTAAAAATAGGAGAAATTGTTTATGTCAGCCCGAAGGAAATGAAAGTGTTTATTCCAGAGGATTTCATTATATAGGGGGGAGCGCCTTGTTAACGTATGATACGTGGGAAAATCCCGAAATGCCGTTCGAAATTGATGAACAATATAAAGGGGCTTTAGAAGTCATTAAATGGAGCTATCAGCAATACGGCAAAGATGTTGTCTATGCATGTAGCTTTGGCATTGAGGGGATTGTTTTGATTGATTTAATTGCCAAGGTACAGCCAGACGCACAAATTGTCTTTTTAGATACAGATGTACATTTTAAAGAAACGTATGAAACGATTGAGCGTGTACGTGAGAAATATCCAACGCTTAATATCGTACTAAAAAAGCCAGCATTAACATTGGAGCAGCAAGCACAGCAGTTTGGTGATAAATTATGGGAAACAAAGCCAAATCAATGCTGTAATATCCGTAAATTAGAGCCGTTAAATGAAGTATTGTCAGGAGCAAAAGCGTGGATTTCTGGTCTACGCCGTGAACAATCCGAAACGCGTAAAAATATAGAGTTTATCAATCAAGATAATCGATTTAAATCGATCAAAATTTGCCCGCTCATTCATTGGACATGGAAAGATGTCTGGCGTTATGTATCAAAGCATGAGCTTACGTATAATGTGCTGCACGACCAAGGCTATCCAAGTATCGGCTGCTCACATTGTACAAAGCCAGCCTTTACATTGGAGGATTTGCGCTCAGGTAGATGGCAAGGGCAAGGGAAAACAGAATGTGGGCTTCATACGCAATGATATTGGATGATAATGCAAAGGAGAATCGCAAATGACAGAACTTACGCACCTCGATCAGCTTGAGGCAGAAGCAATTTATATTATTAGAGAAGTGGCGGCAGAATGTGAAAACCCAGTGATGCTGTATTCGATTGGGAAGGATAGCTCTGTTATGTTGCATTTAGCAATGAAAGCTTTCTATCCTGAAAAGCCACCATTCCCATTTATGCATATTGATACAACGTGGAAATTTAAAGAAATGATTGAGTTTCGCGACCGTCGTGCGAAAGAGTTAGGCATTGAAATGATTGTGCATGCAAATGAGGAAGGGCTTGCGCAAAACATTAACCCATTCGATCACGGTTCAGCTTACACAGATATTATGAAAACACAGGCATTAAAGGATGGTTTAAATAAATATGGCTTCACGGCTGCATTTGGTGGTGGCAGACGCGATGAGGAAAAATCACGTGCAAAGGAGCGTATTTTCTCATTCCGTAATAAAAACCATGCATGGGACCCTAAAAATCAACGTCCTGAAATGTGGAAGCAATTTAATACAAAAATTCATAAAGGCGAAAGCATCCGTGTTTTTCCAATTTCAAATTGGACAGAAAAGGATATTTGGCAATATATTCGCCGAGAAAATATCGATATTGTGCCGCTGTATTTTGCGAAGGAAAGACCCGTCGTTTATCGTGAGGGGAATTATGTCATGGTTGATGATGAGCGCATGCGTTTACAGCCAGAGGAGGAAGTATTACTGAAAAAGGTTCGCTTCCGTACATTAGGCTGTTATCCGTTGACAGGTGGTGTCGAATCCAACGCGGTGACATTGGATCAGATTATTGAGGAAACATTAGGTGCGGTGACATCTGAGCGTACAACACGCGTAATTGACCAAGAAGCTGTTGGCAGCATGGAAAGACGTAAGCGAGAGGGGTATTTCTAAATGAAAAGTTTATTGAAGTTCATTACGTGCGGCAGTGTTGATGATGGCAAATCGACATTAATTGGTCATATGCTGTATGATGCAAAGCTATTATTTGCTGATCAAGAGAAGGCATTAGAGCTAGATAGTAAGCTAGGAAGCCGCGGTGGGGAAATTGATTATTCACTTCTTTTAGATGGGTTATTAGCTGAGCGAGAGCAAGGAATTACAATCGATGTAGCCTATCGTTATTTTACGACAGCGCATCGTTCATTTATTGTGGCAGATACGCCAGGACATGAGGAATATACACGCAATATGGCTGTAGGTGCTTCATTTGCTGACCTCGCTATTATTTTAGTCGATGCGACAAAAGGGGTTATTACGCAAACGAAGCGTCATGCACGTATTTGTGCACTAATGGGTGTGAAAAATCTAGTGCTAGCTGTAAATAAAATGGATTTAGTTAATTTTAACGAGGTTCGCTTTACGAAAATTAAAAATGATTTTTTACAGTTAATTGAGGAGTTTCGCCTTGAAAGTGTGCAAGCAATTCCTGTTTCCGCAACGAATGGCGATAATATTACGAAGAAATCCATAAATACACCGTGGTATGATGGCTTAGCATTGTTGCCTTATTTAGAGACAGTAGACATTCATCAAGAGCAGGAGCAAGGTTTCTTCTTAATGCCTGTTCAGCGTGTAAGTAGACCAAATCATACATTTCGAGGCTTTCAAGGGCAAATTGCGGCAGGAAAAATTGCTGTTGGCGATGAAATAACGACATTGCCGAGTAACGAAAAAGCAAAGGTTAAAAGTATTTTAGTCACAGACCGTGAAGTACAATCAGCGGGTGCTGGGCAGCCTGTGACAATTCAATTACACCGAGAAGTAGATGTTTCGCGCGGTTGTGTATTAACAACGGATCAACAAATTGCAGTAGCAGATCTGTTGACAGCTCAAATCTTATGGATGGACGATACAGAGCTTGAGGTAGGAGCAAATTATTTAATTAAAGTCGGAACAAAAATTATTCCTAGCACAATAGTGAGAATTCAACATAAAGTAGATATTAATACAGGACAGCATTTACAGGCGAATCAAATTACTAAAAATGAGCTAGCAACTTGTACTATAGCACTATCTGAGAAAGTTGTTTTTGATTCATTCGAGCGCAATGAAGCATTAGGGAATTTTATTTTAATTGATCGTATTACGAATATGACTGCGGCATGTGGTGTTATTCAAGAGGCTGTTGTAGAGGAGAAAAATGTTTTTTGGCAGCAAACAGATGTAACACGCGAGGTGCGTGCTGAGCAAAAAGGGCAGAAACCTTTAACATTATGGTTCACAGGACTTTCTGGTTCAGGCAAATCGACGTTGGCAAATGAAGTGGAAAAGCGCCTTGTATCACTTGGCTACCATACGATGCTGCTTGATGGCGATAATGTACGACTAGGATTGAATCAAGATTTGGGCTTTGATGAGAATGGACGTATTGAAAATATTCGTCGCATTGCTGAAGTGGCGAAGCTGATGAACGATGCGGGATTAATTACATTAACGTCGTTTATTTCACCTTTTGAGCAGGACCGTCGAAAGGCGCAACAAATCGTAGGGCAATCCTATATCGAAATATATATTAGCACGCCTCTTGATGTATGTGAAAAGCGCGATGTCAAAGGACTTTACCAGAAAGCACGTGCACAGGAAATTGCTGATTTCACAGGTATTTCAAGTCCGTATGAGGAGCCAAAAGACCCTCAAATTAAAATTGACACAAGTAATATTTCTTTAGAGGAAGCAACCGATTATATTGTGAAGGAAGTATTGAAGGCATTAGTGGGATAGGTTGAAAGTCATGATTCGCACATAAGCAAGGATATTTCGCACGCAAAAGGTTTAAAAGCGCACGGTAAAGCATACTTTTCGCACATGAAAGACTGCAATTCGCACGCAACCAATTTGTTGGTAGGAGGAATTGAAAAGTGGTGCGTTAGACCACTTTTCAGACATCTCCTCTTGTCACAATGTGAAATGGATTTTTTAAGTGCTTTTTATTATAGAGCATCGGCTCATTTGTTGAGGCATCTAGTACTTGACCACCACTATATTTAACAATTGCTTCACCAGCTGCGGTATCCCATTCCATTGAGTAGCTTAGACGCGGGTAGACATTGACTTTTCCTTCCGCTACGAGGCACATTTTAATGGAACTACCAGATGTAATGAGCTCTACATGTGGATGTTGAACTCGCATTTTTTGAATATATGCTTCTGTCTCACCGGAGAAATGTGAACGACTTACCGCAATAGCAAACGACTCTCTAGTTGTTTCAAATGGCAATTTTCGAGCAATTGTCAGCAGTGTATTTTCGCTAGCAATCTTTTGAAGATTTTCTGTGCAATTGGTTAATTTATACGAGCCGATTTCGCTAGAGGCGAAGTACATAGTATCTAAGACAGGACAATAAATAACGCCAAGCACGGGAGTTCCATTTTCAATAAGTCCAATATTGACCGTAAATTCGCCATTGCGTTTAATAAACTCCTTTGTACCATCAAGAGGATCGACTAGCCATACAGCATTCCATTTGCTACGCTCTGCATAATCTAGTAACTCCCCCTCCTCGCTAATGACGGGAATATGAGGATAGTTGTTGACTAGTTGTGTATATATTACATGATGTGCCTTTTTGTCTGCGATTGTTAAAGGCGATTCATCATGCTTTAGCTCGACACGAACGGTTTCGGAATTATATACATTTAAAATTTCCTGACCTGCTTTGAATGCGATATGAATTGGCTCTAAAATTTGTATAATATTTTTCATTAGATAGGCTCCGTTTCTTAAAATAGTTGACGCAGTGCATCTATAAATATTTTGACATTTCCTTTTTCTTTCATGGACGGCGTGTAAATATATGATAATGTCCGTAAAAGCGGGGGCGCTTCAAGCTGTACTACATGGATTTCGCCCATTTTTAGGTCACGTTCAATGACGCTTCTTGATAGTAAGGAAAGACCTAAATTGTTGATAACCGTTTCCTTTATGCCTTGTATGCTACTAATGGATAGCAATGTTTTTACTTTTAGCTCATTTGCTTGTAAAAAATGCTTTAAATATTCACCTGTACCAGAGCCAATTTCACGCATAATCCAATCTTCGTTTTGAAGATCAGCGATTGTTACTGATTTTTTAGCAGCTAGTGGATGATGGACAGAGGAAACGATTACTAATTCATCATCTTTAAACGGCTCAACGATTATTTCTTTTTCATTTGTTTTACCTTCAACTAATCCGATATCGACTTGAAAAAGCTTAGCATATTGAACGATTTCCTCTGTATTGCCGATAATAATTTGAAAGGAAAGCTCAGGATATTTTGCCTTTAATTGAACAAGTAATGGCGGAAGAATATACTCACCAATAGTAAAGCTTGCACCAATTTTTAGGTGCCCTTGTACCGTATGGTGATAATCCAACATTTCCTGACTTGTTTGCTCATATAGCTGAATCATTTGCTTTGCGCGCTCTAACAATATTTCTCCAGTAGGCGTAATGCAAAGTAGCTTAGGTGAGCGCTGGAAAAGCTGCGTTTGAAATTCCCTTTCTAAGTTTTTAATATGTAGACTTACTGTAGGCTGTGACATACATAGTGCATCAGCAGTTTTCGTAAAATTTTTAATTTCACATAGTTTAATAAACGTATGAAGCTCCTCAATATTCATCTAACATTCCCCTTTCTTCAACACGATTATATTTGCTGATTGCTCCGATTATTAATTGTTATTTTACCAATCTATCATCATATAGTAAAGTAAGCTTATTGGAATTATTCGATTTTAAAACATAGTTTACCTATAAGTATTGGAGGGGAAATGAATGGGTAAAGTTTATATTGTGGGTGCTGGCCCTGGAGATGTGGAGCTTATCACAGTAAAAGGACTTCGCTGTATTAAAGAAGCGGATGTTATTTTATATGATCGTTTAATTAATCATGAACTATTAAGCTATGCAAAGCCGAATGCACAACTGATTTTTTGTGGGAAGCTACCAAATCGTCATGCCATGATTCAAGAGCAGATTAATCAATCTCTTGTGAAGTATGCAAGCCAAGGAAAAGTTGTAACACGTTTAAAGGGTGGCGATCCTTTTGTCTTTGGACGTGGTGCTGAAGAGGCAGAAGTCTTGGCGACACATCATATTCCATATGAAATTGTTCCCGGTATTACTTCGGGTATTGCAGCACCAGCCTACGCGGGTATTCCTGTAACACATCGTGACTTCGGTTCAAGCTTTGCTATCGTGACAGGGCATATGAAGGAAGGGAAAGACGATTCGATTAAGTGGGAAAGCCTTGCGAATGGTGTAGATACATTAGCTATTTATATGGGCGTAGGCAATTTACCATATATTTGCGAACAGCTACTAAAATATGGTCGCACTGCTACAACGCCTGTTGCACTTGTTCATATGGGCACATTCGAGGAGCAGCAAACCGTAACGGGGACACTTGAAACGATTGTAGAAATTGCGCTGGAGAGCAAAGTGAAGAACCCGAGCATTATTATTGTTGGCGAAGTCGTTGCACTAAGAGAAAAAATTCAATGGTTTGAGGCACAAAATCAATTGAAGGAAAGCGTCGTGTAAAAATGCAAGCCATCTTATATGTCGGTCACGGCACAAGAGTGAAGCAAGGAGTAGATGAGGCGATTCAATTTATTGAATCGATTAAGCAAGAAATACCTGTAACGATTCAGGAAATTTCTTTTTTAGAGCTAGTTGAGCCAGATATTGTGCAAGGTGTTGGGCGTTGTGTAGAGCAAGGGGCGACACAAATAGCGATTGTGCCATTATTGCTATTAACAGCACAGCATGCGAAGGAAGACATTCCGCTAGAAATAGAAAAAGCGCGGCAGCTTTATCCGCATGTGCAATTTACGCTTGGGCGACCGTTTGGTATCCATGACAAATTGATTGAGACAATATATAAGCGTATTGTGGAACAGCAAATAGAGATTTCACATGATGCAGAGGTGTTATTAATTGGGCGAGGTAGTAGCGATACAGCGGTTGCGCGAGATATGCAGAAAATTAGCGGATTTGTACGTAATAAATTCGGGTTTCACTCAGTTGATGCATGCTTTTTATATGGAGCAGGTCCAGCTTTTCAAGATGCACTAGAAACAATTAAAAAAAGGGACGTTAAGCAATTATTTATTGTTCCTTATTTATTATTTTCGGGCTTATTAAGTAGAGGGATTGAAAAAGATATAGCGGCACTACAGTTTGATCGTTCACGTGTAGTTTTATGCGCTAGCTTAGGCTATGACGACAATGTTCGACAAGTATTAATAGAGCGGGTGCAGGAGGTTATTAAGTAGGGGGGATATTTATGACAAAGCAAAAGAGCAATAGTGAAATGACGCTTGAAAGCATTAAAGAAATGTTAGAAACAATTAAATTTGGAACGATTACACTCGTTATTCAAGATGGGCATGTTGTTCAAATTGAAAAAAATGAAAAAATTCGTTTAAAGTAACTAGCTAATGATTCGTGAGGTGGAAAACTTGACTTTACAAGTATTGAACAGCCCTTTTAATGAGGAGCAAGTAAAACAATTAAACACGTTATTACCGACATTAAATGACTATCAAAAAATTTGGTTAACAGGCTATTTAAGCGTTGTATCAACTACAAATGTAGCGGCTGCGCCAGTTGTCGATGTAGCAGAAGAGGTAAAAATAATTACTGCAGAGCCGCAATCCGCAACCATTTTATACGGTTCGCAAACAGGAAATGCTCAAAGCTTAGCAGAAAAGCTTGGCAAAGAGCTAACGGAGGCTGGTGTAGATGTAACCGTTGCATCAATGGCGGCATTTAAAACAAATCAACTAAAGAAGCTCACAAATTTATTTATTGTTACGAGCACACATGGTGAGGGAACACCGCCAGATAACGCGATTCAATTCCATGAATTTTTATATAGCAAGCGAGCACCGAAGCTAGAGCATGTGCAGTTTTCTGTATTAGCACTTGGCGATAGTTCCTATGAGTTTTTCTGTAAAACAGGTGCTGATTTTGATGAGCAATTAGCAAAGCTCGGCGCACAGCGTATTGTGCCACGGGTGGATTGTGATTTGGATTATGACGATTTAGCCGCAAGCTGGTTTGCAAATGTGAAAAATGCGCTAGTTACGACAGCATCAGCTTCTGTGTCACAAACGAGTGGGGTGACGAAGGAAGTCAGCAGCTCACAATATTCGAAGAAAAATCCATTCTATGCAGAGGTATTTGAAAATATTAATTTGAATGGGCGTGGCTCTAATAAAGCAACACATCATATTGAACTTTCATTAGAAGGATCAGGTTTAACATATACACCGGGTGATAGCATTGGCATACTACCTGAAAATGATGAACAGCTAGTTGGCATATTAATCGAGGCACTTGGCTTCCAACAGGCTGAAATCGTTAAAGTGGATGAGCAAGATTTAACCTTAGCGGAAGCATTGCAAAAGAAGCTTGAAATTACAGTGTTATCAAAGCCGTTGCTACAAAAAATTCAAAGCTTTACGGTTCATCCAGACCTTGCAGAGCTTTTACAGGATGATCAAAAATGGAAAGACTATGTATATGGACGTGATTTGTTAGACGTAGTACAAAGCTTTGGGCCGTTTTCTTGGAATGCACAGCAATTTATCGAGCTATTACGCAAAATTCCAGCGCGTTTATATTCGATTGCTTCCAGTCAAGAGGCAAATGAAGAAGAGGCACATTTAACGATTGGCAAAGTAAGCTATGAGACAGATGGACGCGACCGATTGGGCGTATGTTCAGGTCAAATTGCAGAACGCATCGAGGTTGGGCAAAAGCTGCCTATTTATATTCATGCCAATCCGAATTTTAAATTGCCAAAGGATGACGATACACCAATCATTATGATCGGTGCTGGCACAGGTATTGCACCATTCCGCGCATTTGTGGAGGAGCGTGCGGCACATGGGGCAGAAGGCAAATCATGGCTGTTTTTTGGTGACCAGCATTTTGTAACGGATTTCTTATATCAAACAGATTGGCAAGGCTGGCTAAAGGAAGGGGCTTTAACGAAGCTAACAACGGCATTTTCTCGTGATGGCGATGAGAAAATATACGTACAACACCGCTTACAGGAGCATGCGAAAGAGTTATATGAGTGGATTGAGCAAGGTGCTGTGATTTACGTATGTGGTGATGAAAAGACGATGGCGGCAGATGTCGATAAAACCATCCAAGCCATCATTGCAGAGCAAGGCGCTAAAACAGCTGAGCAGGCAACAGAATATGTGAGCAATTTAAAGCAACAGCAGCGCTATCAACGAGATGTTTATTAAAGGGAATTGAAATGAGGCGAAAATAATGACGGAGAAAATCGTATTACCACCACAACCTGGTAAACCAAGCGATGTGGAACGAATAAAAAGTGAGAGTAATTATTTGCGTGGCACACTTGAAGAAACAATGAAAAATTCATTAAGTTCAGGTATTCCTGATGATGATAACAGGTTAATGAAATTCCATGGTAGCTATTTGCAGGATGACCGTGATTTACGCAATGAGCGTCAAAAGCAAAAGCTTGAGCCAGCCTACCAGTTTATGGTGCGTGTGCGTACACCAGGAGGGGCAGCGACACCAGCGCAATGGCTCGTAATGGATGAGATGGGTAGAAAGTATGGCAATGGCTCTTTAAAGCTAACGACACGTCAAGCGTTCCAAGTGCATGGCATTTTAAAATGGAATATGAAAAAGTATATGCAGGAAATTCATGAAGCATTATTAGATTGTATAGCGGCATGTGGTGATGTGAATCGTAATGTGATGTGTAATGTCAACCCGAATCAATCGAGGTTACATGAGGAAGTCTATATGTGGTCTGCGAAGCTAAGTGAGCATTTACTGCCGAAAACACAAGCTTATCACGAGCTATGGCTAGATGGAGAAAAAATTTATGACGGGCAGGAAAAAGAAGTTGAGCCAATGTATGGAGCACTTTATTTACCGCGTAAATTTAAAATCGGTATCGCCATTCCACCGAGCAATGATATTGATGTTTTCTCACAGGATATCGGCCTTATTGCAATTGAGGAAAATAATCAGCTTGTTGGCTTTAACGTTGCCGTTGGTGGTGGCATGGGGATGACGCATGGTGATACGGCTACTTATCCGCAGCTTGGGCGTTTAATTGGCTATATTCCGAAAGAGCGTTTACTTGAAACAGCAGAGAAAATTTTAACGATTCAACGCGACTACGGAAATCGTTCTGTGCGTAAAAATGCGCGCTTTAAATATACGATCGATGCGCGTGGACTTGATTGGTTTAAGGAGGAGTTACATCAACGTTTAGGCTGGCAACTTGATGAAGCTCGTCCATACGCATTTAAACGCACAGGTGATGAGTTTGGTTGGATCAAAGGTGAGGATGGTAAATGGCATTTCACACTCTTTATCCAAAATGGGCGTGTGCGTGATTTCGAGGATTATCAGTTAATGACAGGACTGCGCGAAATTGCGAAGGTGCATACAGGCTTATTCCGTTTAACACCAAACCAAAACTTGCTTATTGCAGATGTGACACCACAGAAAAAGCGTACGATTGATGCATTATTGAAAAAGTATAAAATTACAGACGGTGCGCATTATTCTGCATTACGTCGCAACTCGATTGCCTGTGTATCACTGCCAACATGCGGTTTAGCAATGGCTGAGGCAGAGCGTTATTTACCATCATTAATTACAAAAATTGACGCTATACTTGAAGAGTTCGGTTTACTTGAGACGGAAATTGGTATAAGAATGTCAGGTTGCCCAAATGGCTGCTCAAGAGCGGCAATGGGGGAAATCGGCTTTATCGGCAAAGGACCAGGTAAATACAACCTCTACTTAGGTGGAGATTTTAAAGGACAGCGTTTAAACAAAATTTATCGTGAAAATATAGGCGAAGAAGAAATTCTTTCAATATTGCGCCCGATACTAGAGCGCTATGCAAAAGAACGACAAGAGCAGGAGCATTTTGGTGATTTCGTCATTCGCCAAGGCTATGTTGAGGCAGTGACGGACGGTCGTCAATTTCATTAATAACAGTGCCAGGCACCCAAACAATTCTGAATTGTTTGGGTGCCTGGCACTTAATTTTTTTCTAGAAAGGTTGAGCTTTGTATAAAGCGCTTACATAACTGAATTTTTGAATGGGACAATATTTATCATGCATGAAACAAGTGAAATTTTCACTATTGACATATTTAGCGGTCAAATTATATAGTTATCCCAGTACAATTTTTGGAATATTCAAGACAATTAGATACTATAACTTGTACCTACAACCTGTTGACATGTAGTGGTGTTGTCTTGGGACTTCAAAAGCGTTTTAATGCAAACGTTTACGTGATGCACATATTTGTATGAGGGGGAAGACATTATGAAGAAAGTGCGAATTGGTGTTATTGGTGCAGGCTTGCGAAGTAGCTTGGCGCACTATTGGCATAAGCCTGATGGAGAATCTGAGATTGTAGCCTTGGCAGATCTTTCTGAGGAGCGACAAGCGAAGTTTCAGGAGAAATTAGGCACAGCATTATTTTTAACGAAAGACTATAAAGAGCTGTTAACGAGGGATGATATTGATGCAATTGCAGTATTATCGCCAGATTTTTTACATGAGGAGCATGTGATTGCTTGTTTGGAGGCAGGCAAGCATGTGTATGCAGAAAAGCCTTTAGCCATTACAGTAGAGGGCTGTGACCGCATTTTAGATGCATGGAAAAAGTCAGGTAAGCATTTAATGGTTGGCTTTAACATGCGTTATATGAGTATGTACCAAACAATGAAGGGCTTAATCGATTCTGGGGCAATTGGTGACTTGAAGGCCATTTGGGTACGTCATTTCGTTGGCTTTGGTGGTTATTTTTATTACCATGATTGGCACGGTAATTCAAAAAATACAACATCTTTATTATTGCAAAAGGCTTCACATGATTTAGATGTTATTCATTGGCTTTCAGGGAAGTACGCTACGAAGGTATCGGCATTTGGTAGCTTAGATTACTACGGTGGTGACGAGCCGAATACATTAACATGCCCTACATGTGATAAGAAGGATACATGCCCTGAATATGTGCCACACACATTTACGGAATGCGCCTTCCGTCAAGAAATCGATGTGGAAGATAATAATATGTTGATTATGGAGCTTGAGGGCGGTATTAAAGCTTCTTACTTACAATGTCACTTTACGCCAGATTATTCAAGAAACTATACGTTCATTGGTACAAAAGGACGTATCGAAAATGACGATGTGAACAATAAAGTGTATTTGAAAACACGTAAACAAAACTCTTGGCAAGAGCTTAGTGATGTAGTCTATGAAATGAAACCTGAAAACGGTGGACATGGTGGTGCAGATCCTAAAATTGCACAGGATTTTATAGAATTAGTGCTTTACAATAAAGAGCCTTTAACAACGCCGTTTGCAGGGCGTATGAGTGTTGCGGTAGGCTGCGCGGCAACGGAATCAATACGCAATGGAGGCAAAGTTGTCGAGATTTCGCAACGATCTACAATCAAGCAAAATTAATGAAGCAGGGGGATGGCTATGACGCTTTTAAATAAAACCGCTGTTGAAGAAAACACGTTTTCTAAGAAAAAAGCAAAAGTCAAAAAAAATCATTGGCTAGAGTGGAAAAAAGCATTAAGGAAAAATTGGCAACTTTATTTATTGTTGACGCCTGTTATTGTGTATTTCTTAGTTTTCCATTATTACCCTTTATACGGCTTGCAAATTGCTTTTAAAGATTTCGTAGCGACAAAGGGAATTACAGGTAGTCCGTGGGTTGGCTTTAAGCATTTCGAGCGCTTCTTTGATAGCTATTATTTCTGGAGATTAATAAAAAATACAATCGGTATCGGGGTATTTACATTGCTTGTATCCTTCCCTGTGCCAATTATTATTGCATTACTTTTAAATGAAATAAAAAGCCTGCGCTTTAAGAAGTTTGTTCAAACAGTGATCTATGCACCACATTTTTTATCAACGGTTGTTGTTGTTGGGATGTTACTGTTGTTCTTAAAGACTGATGGGATGATTAACCAAATTATTGTCTTATTCGGTGGTACACCGCTTGACTTTATTTCTGAGCCTGCATGGTTCAAATCGATTTATGTATTATCAGATGTTTGGCAAACGATGGGGTGGAGTTCCATTATTTATATTGCAGCATTAGCGGCAGTAGACCCAGCGCAGCATGAGGCAGCAATGATGGATGGCGCTTCTAAATTCCAAAGAATTATTCATATTAATATTCCTGCGATTATGCCGACAATTATTATTTTATTCATTTTAAATATGGGTTCTGTGATGGCTATTGGTTTTGAAAAAGTGTTTTTAATGCAAAATGACTTAAATATATCATCTTCGGATGTCATCTCAACATTTGTCTACCGTAGTGGTATTTTAGAGGCGCAATATAGCTTCTCGGCTGCTGTAGGGTTATTCAACTCAATCATTAACTTTATCTTACTTATTATGGTGAATAGAGTAGCTAAAAAGGTAAGTGACACAAGTTTATGGTAAAGGGGTGGTGAAATTGAAAGAATCAAGAGGCGATAGAGCGTTTACGGTTTTTAATTATATTTTCTTAACAGCTGTTGCGTTAATTGTACTTTATCCGTTGCTATTTGTATTGAGTGCATCTTTTAGTAATCCGCAATATGTTATTTCAGGTGAGATGTGGCTATGGCCAAAGGAATTTACCGTTGAGGCATATGAAAAGGTATTCAAAAATCCAGATATTATTAACGGTTTTATCAACACGGTGAAATATACGGTTTTTGGTACATTGCTAAATGTAGTAATGACAATTTGTGCAGCCTATCCTCTTTCACGTAGAGATTTAAAAGGAAAAGGCTTCATTATGGCTTTCATCGTATTCACTATGTTTTTCAGCGGTGGTTTAATTCCTACATATTTACTTATTCGTGATTTAGGGATGATTAATACGTTTTGGGTCATGATTATTCCAAATGCTGTTGCGGTATGGAATATTATCATTATGCGTACATTTTTCCAATCCATTCCACATGAGTTGGAAGAGTCAGCAACAATTGATGGTGCAGGGAATTTCCGTATTTTATGGAGCATTGTTTTACCATTATCTTTCCCTGTCATCGCTGTTATGGTGTTGTTTTATTCCGTGGGACATTGGAATTCTTATTTCCAAGCGTTAATTTACTTGCAGGATCAAGATAAGTTTCCACTTCAGCTAATTCTTCGACAAATTTTAATTCAAGGACAAGCTGATGATATGATTCAAGCTACTTCAGAAAGTTTCTTAGCTCAAAAACTTAGCGTTGAAGGGTTGAAATATGCTGTTCTAATCGTTGCTAACCTACCGATGCTAATGCTTTATCCGTTTTTACAACGATATTTTGTAAAAGGTGTCATGATTGGTTCATTAAAAGGTTAAAGAAGGGGAGAGATTTCAATGACAGTAAACAAGAGACGTGTATATGGTTTAGTAGCAAGTATGATGCTAGCTACAAGTATTTTAACTGCTTGTGGAGATAAGGGAGGCAGCAATGAGGCGAATGCGACTGGCAATCTTGAAAATTTAAATGAAACGGGTATGCCAATCGTGAAGGAACAAATCAATGTGAATGGCTTTGCTGCAAAATTTTTCGCTTCACAAGATTGGAGCAATTTAATGCTATGGCAAGAATATGAGAAAATGTCTAACATTCATATTAATTGGACTACCGTACAAACAGAGGCACTAGCAGAGAAGAAAAATTTATTATTAGCAGCAGGAGATTATCCCGATATTTTCTTTGCATCAGCATTTTCCAGAACGGATTTGATTAAATATGGTCAGCAAGGTGTATTTATAGCATTGAATGATTATATTGACAAGTATGCGCCGAACTTCAAAAAGGTGTTAGAGGAATATCCAAGCGTAAAACAAGGTATTACAATGGCTGATGGCAATATTTATGGCTTCCCAACAATTTATGACCCAAAATTTGATTCTTTACGGGTAGGGGCGCCGTGGATTAATCAAGAATGGCTTGATAACTTAGGTTTAAAATCGCCTGAGACGACTGAGGAATTGTATCAAGTGCTGAAGGCATTTAAAGAGCAGGACCCTAATGGTAACGGTATTCAAGATGAGCAAGGCTGGGGAACTGGTTATGGAATTAGACAGCATATTAATTTTTTACGGGGTACGTTTGGCTTAAATAAGCAAGGAACGATGAATATTAATTTAGATTTCAAACCGGGGACTGAAGAATTTCGATTTGTACCAACAACGGATGAATACAAACAGTTGCTACAGTTTTTAAACAGATTGTACAGTGAAGGGTTAATTAATCAAGATGTTTTTACAACAGAGCCACAAAAATTTGCGGCTGAAGCAGCAAAAGGAACATTCGGTATGCTGAGCGAGGTAGATCCGAAAGAGCTATTTAAGTTAGATAACTATGTAGGGGCTCAAGTATTAGAAGGACCGAATGGAGATCGTCGATATACGGCTATGTCGAATGGTCTAGGTAATTTAGGCATGTTCGTCATTACAGATAAAGCGAAAGATCCTGTGGCAATGGTACGTTGGATTGATCACTTATATGGACAAGAAGGAACAAAAATGTTCTTCATGGGCTTTGAAGGTGTTACGTATGAGGAAGATGCTGAAGGCAACTTCAAATACTTAGATACCATTACAAATAATCCGGATGGTAAAAACTTAGACCAAGCGATTAGTGATTATTTAACATGGCCAGGTGGTTACTACCCAGGTATCGTGACACAAAAGTATTTCCAAGGAGCAGAGGCGAAAGAAAACTCGCTTAAAAATGCAGCGCAAGTAATGCCATATGCTTTAAACGATGACGATATTATTCCAGGGTTAAACTTTACTTTAGAGGAAAACGACCAAATCGTGACGATTTTAACAGATATTCAAACTTATATAGATGAAATGGCAGCAAACTTCATTACGGGTAAAGCAAGCTTTGATAAGTGGGATGAATACACAAAGACGATTGAGAAGATGGGCTTAGAGAAATATATGAAAGTAGCTCAAAGCGCATACGACCGTACTAAATAAAGCTGTAGGGAGATTTATTCTCCCTACAGCCCTATGTATTTCTAAAGGAGGACATAGCAAATGAAATTTGAAGGTTGGAAGGGCAGGCTTTATTGGGCTGTTGAACTTATTACATTGTTAGCGGTATTGCAGTTGATGTGGATTGGTTTAACGATACTTGGTTTTGGGCTACTCGGTATTACGCCTGCAACAATCGCTATGTTCACCGTGTTACGTAAAAGGTTGCAGGGGGAAGATGATTTAAAATATCTTGCTAAAACATACTGGCAAACATACAAGCAAGAGTTTATTGCATCTAATAAAATTGGTGTAATTATTTTAGTTGTCGGTTATTTTTTAACAATTAACTTTAAAGTTATTGTCACAATACAAGGCGAAACGGGATTAATTTTATTTACTATATTAATTACATTTAGCATACTGTACGCCATTATGGTATTGAATATTTTCCAAATTTATGCGCATTACGAACTGCCATTTACGCGTTATTTTGCGACATCTATACTATTTAGTGTATCGTATCCTTTACAAACGATAGGCTCAGTTATTGGTCTTGCTATTCTATATCGTATTTTTACATGGATTCCAGGGCTATTACCGTTTTTCGGCATTAGCGTAACAGCCTTATTTTTAACATGGATGTCGTCACATATTTTTAAAATGAAGGCGGAGGCAGAAGGAGTGAGCTTATGACAAGTACATGGCTGGTTCATGCCAATATTGTACTGGAGGATACTATTTTACTTGATGGTTTTTTGCACATGATAGACGGTAAAATTGCAGCGCTTGATAAAATGGAGCATCGTCCTCCTATACCTATGGAGGCATACGTAATTGATTGTAAGCAGCAAGGCTATGTAATGCCAGGCATGATTGATATACATGTACATGGGGCTAAAGGTCATGATTTTATGGATGCTGACCCAATATGCTATGCAAAGATTGCAAAACATCTCGCGAGTGAAGGTGTCACAGCTTTTCTTGCTACAACCATGACATGCCCTATGTCTCAAATTGAAGCGGCAGTTACAGCACTTGCTGCATACTATCAAGAGCAACCACAAGCTGTGGCGCAAATGCTAGGGATTCATTTAGAAGGTCCTTTTATTAATCGCTCTAAAAAAGGTGCACAACCAGAGACTGCTATTTTAGCACCAAATGTACAGCAATTTAATTATTTACATGAGCAATCGAAAGGTTTAATACGTCTTGTTACATTCGCACCAGAGAAAGATATAGATTTCGCTATGCTTGCAGAGCTTTGCCAAAAAAATATTATTGCATCGATTGGTCACTCAGATGCAGATTATGATATGACGATGCAAGCTATTCGAGCTGGTGTTACACACGCTACACATTTATTCAATGGTATGAGAGGGATTCATCATCGTGACCCAGGTGTTGTAGGCGCTGTGCTACTAACAGATAATGTTTACGTTGAGTTTATTCCAGATAATGTGCATTTCCATAAAGACTTGCTACCATTAATTTATAAAATGAAAGGCTTGGAGCGGATGCTAGTTATTACAGATGGCATTCGTGCAAAAGGAATGCCAGATGGCGTCTATACATTAGGTGGTGAGGAAGTAGAAGTAGCGAATAATTGCTGTATTCAACGTAAAACAGGCTCATTGGCAGGCAGTGTTTTAAATATGAACACGGCACGAAAAAATGTAGAACAATGGCTTGCTTTATCGCTTCCAGAGCAAATTCGCCTCGTCTCTCTAAATCAAGCAATTCATTTAGGCATCGCTGATTTTAAAGGTTCACTAGCTATAGGGAAAGATGCGGATGTAGTGTGGTTAAATGCAGATGGAGAGGTTGAGAAAACTTTTTGTTTAGGAAAATTAGCTTTTGAGAAGAGTTAATATATAAATAGGCATCCTTTTGATTAGATGATATATTGATAACAATACAATGCAAAGAAAAAGGGTGTGGAGAAATGAAACCGTTAGATTCAGCGAGTGTGATCCCATTATATCATCAACTAAAACAAAGATTATCTGCAAAAATTCAATCAGGTGAATGGAAACCAGAGGATAAAATAGATTCCGAAAATCAATTAATGGAATTTTTTTCGGTGAGCCGCAATACAGTAAAGAAAGCAATTGAAGAATTAGTACAAGAAGGTAAGCTATATCGCATTCAAGGAAAAGGTACATTTGTATCAAAGCCACGATTTGAACAGTCGTTAGGAGGCTTTTATAGCTTCAGCCGTGTTTTACAGGAAAAAGGCTTAAACCCACGAGATGAGGTACTTGAAATTCAAGTAGTATATCCTTCAACGAAAGTAAGGCAAGGTCTTGAATTGGCAGAGGATGAGCAAGTTATTGAGGTAAAGCGCCTACGCTTTGCGGACAATGAGCCGATTGTATTAGAATCTTCTTTTTTACCGAAAAAAATAATTAAAGATAGCGAAATTTTGAATGAAGTAAGCTCTGTTTCGCTCTATAGCTTATTGGCACAACGTTTAAATATTGTGGTAATAAGAGCGAAAGAAGCCTTTGAGCCTGTGTTGATTCGAAAAAATGAGGCACATTTATTAAAAACAGAGGCGGGGCAGCCAGCTTTATTACTTGAAAGAACGGCATTTGATACATTAGATAGACCCGTAGAATTTTGTATTTCAATCGTTAGAGGAGATCGCTGTCGATTCTATACAGAATTAAATTAAATAGTCTTGCAGTTAGGAAACGTAGGTGCGTACCTGCTTTTCCTAACAATTCCTTATTGCAAATTTAATTATACCAACAACCCGTTGACGGAGGAGTGGAATTATGACATTAGTGACAACAACTGAAATGTTACAGGATGCTTATCAAAATAATTATGCAATAGGCGCTTTTGGGGCGCATAATTTAGAAGTGATTAAAGCGATTATTGCAGGAGCGGAAAAGGAAGGGGCACCTGTTATTTTGCAGACGACTGCCAGCACATATAAATATGTGGAAATGTCATATATGATAGCGCTAGCTAAGGCGGCGGCGGAGCAAGCAAAAGTACCAGTGGCACTACATTTAGATCATGGTGAATCATTTAAAGTTGTCATGGAATGTTTAAGAGCAGGTTATACATCTGTCATGATTGATGGCTCACATTTACCTTTTGAAGAAAATATTCAGCTTGTTAAAAAGGTTGTGGAAGCTGCTAACGCAATAAATATACCTGTCGAAGCTGAGTTAGGTACGATTGGTGGAGTAGAGGATGATTTACAGGTAGACGAGCAAAATGCCTTTTTCACAGATCCAGAGCTTGCTGAGCGCTTCGTAAAAGAAACAGGTATCCAATCATTTGCACCAGCATTTGGTACAGCACACGGAAAATATAAGCAAGAGCCCAAGCTACAATTTGAGCTTTTAGAGGAAATTCACCGTGTGACAAATCTTCCTTTGGTTATGCATGGGGCGTCGGGAGTACCAGAGGCAAGTGTACGCAAATCGCTACAGTACGGTATTGCGAAAGTAAATTTCTCAACTGAACTAAAGGATTTATTCGCTGAACAGCTAAGAGCTTTCTTTCTTGAAAATCCAAACGAAAATGATCCAAGAAAATATTTCCTCCCAGCACGCGAAGCATTAATTGAACTTGTACAGCAAAAGATTGTGATGTTACAAAAATGATTACAACCATCACATTAAATGCAGCGATTGACCAAGTATATGAGCTTGATTGCCTCGCTGTTGGTAACACGAACCGAGTTGTTAATAAACGACAGCAAGGGGGAGGGAAAGGCGTAAATGTTGCACGTGTCATTACGGCACTAGGTGGTCATGCATGTGTCAGTGGCTTTGTTGGCGGCTTGAATGGTGAAAAAATCGAGATGTTACTAAAGGAAGAAAAATTACATGCTGAATTTGTTCATATAGCACAAGAAAGTCGAATTTGTTTGACTGTTATAAATAAGCAAACGGGGGAAATGACCGAGCTATTAGAACAGGGGCCAATCGTTCAAGCGAAGGAATGGCAGCAAATGCTCACATGGATAGAACAGCAGGCTGAGCAATCTGATTATTTTGTCTTATCAGGTAGCTTACCTAAAGGGCTTCCAGCAAAAACTTATGCAACCATCATTGAGCGACTAAAGAAAAAGGGTATACGTGTTGTACTCGATACGAGCGCTGAGGCACTATTCGAAGGGGTGCAGGCTATCCCTTATGCTATTAAGCCGAATGAGGAAGAACTGGCACAGCTACTAGGCAAAGTAATTGAATCTGAGCAGGATTTAATACAGGCGGGTGAAAGACTGCGAGCATTAGGTATTGAGCATATTTGCTTTTCACTAGGCGCTAAGGGTGCTTTATTTATTAATGAATTTGGTGTATTTCGAGTGGATGCGCCGAAAATTGAAGTTGTCAATACTGTAGGTAGCGGTGATTCCTTTTTAGGTGGGCTGACGTATAAATTAGCACAAGGTGCAACATATAGTGAGGCTTATAAATGGGCTGTCGCATGTGGCTCTGCAAACGCCAGTGAAAAAGACATTGCGAAAGTGCATTTACATGTTGTCGAGGACTTTGTCCAAAAGTTAAAAATAACAAAGATTAAATAAAGAGAGGGATTATTATGCATACGTATAATGAAATCATGACACAGGCAGACAAATTAGAAAAAACGAACGCAATTGTTCAAGCGCAAGAATTTAATGAAGATGCTGTAGATATTACACTATTTACAGGGTGTGGCACATCATTTTATTTAGCTATTGCGGCTGCTCGCTATTATCAAGCTGTTACAGGTGATTTAGCTTTAGCTGTGCCAGCATCTGAGCTATTCTTACATGAGAGCACACATATTTTACCGAGCAAAAGTTATCGCATTATCAGTATTTCACGCTCAGGTACAACTTCAGAAATCATTATTGCCTTAAAGCACTTGGAAGGTGCAACGAATATTAAGACGATGGCGGTCACATGCAATGGTAATACACCAATGGCGGAGATAACAGATGAAGTGATTGCTTTAAATGATATTTCAGAAAAAAGCGTTGTCATGACACAATCATTTGCGAATATGCTCTATTCATTACAGTTATATGCGGCAAAGAAAAGCAAACGTGTAGAAATATTAGAGCAATTAAATAAAGTGCCAGCATTAGTAAGGGCGGCACTTGAAAATGGTGAGCAGTTAAAGCAAGTAACAGAAGATGCGACAAAAACACGCTTTATTTACTTAGGTTCAGGTGCTTATAATGGCTTGGCAAAAGAAGCAACATTGAAGCTAAAAGAAATGACACAAACGGAATGTGAAAGCTATTCTAATTTAGAATTCCGCCATGGTCCAATTTCCATTGTAGATAAAGAAACCGTTGTGATTGTATTTACGCAAAATGAAACAAAAGAATACGACCAAGCATTGGTGAAGGATATTCAGAAGCTTGGAGGCTTTGTCATTGTTATTGGTGCAGCAGAAGAACAATTGCAAGCCGATTTAGTCATTAGATTGTCAGAGGAGCTTGATGACGCTAATCGACTGAATGAAGTGATTCCGTATTTCCAAATTTTAGCTTATCAACGTGCTGTTTTTAAAGGTTTTGATCCAGATAAGCCACGTAACTTAACGCAAGTTGTGAGTCTTTAATGGTGATTGTATGAGCTATATTTTAGTAGCGGATGTGGGTGGAACGAAGCTAGCAACAGCTTTGTTTCATCAAAATCTGCAAATCATCAATAAAAAAGAAGTAGCGAGCGATAAAACAAATAGAGAAGCATTGTTTACTTGCTTGTTAAAAAGTTTTCAAGATTTATGTGAGGAACAGCAAATTTCCTTTGAGCAGATTGCAAAAGTAGCAGTTGGCGTGCCTGGCATTGTCGATCCAAAGCAAGGAATTGCTGTTTTCCAAAATAATATCCCTTGGGAGAGTTTCCCTCTTTCTAACCGTTTGGGAGAGATTTTTCCACACGCCCAAATAAAGGTGGATAACGACGTTTATATGGCTACATGGGGAGAGTATCAAGCGAGAACATTTTCCAAGGAAACGATGGTGTACATGACATTAAGTACAGGTATTTCCTGCTGTACAATTGTGAATGGAGAATTTGTCAGAGGAGCAGGCTTTGCTGGAGAAATCGGCTTTAATCCAGTAGAGGCTAATGGTCAAACATTAGAGGAAAGCGTTGCAGGTCCCGCAATTGAGGAGCGAGGAAGAAAGCTATTGCAGAAGCCAGAGATGACTTTAAAAGATATGATGCTACTGTATTATCAAGGAAATGAGCAAGTAACACAAATGATGAAACAGCTTATTCATCATATTAGTGCACAGTTGCAACACATTATTTTATTGCTTGACCCACATTGCGTTGTATTAGGTGGAGGGTTCTTCAATCACCATCCTATTATTGTAGAGCGCATCCAAGAAGAGCTACAGCAACGTTTTGCTAAGACGATTTTTGCAGGGAAAGAGCAGGTTATTGAATGTAGTATGAATAAAGGTGATGCAGGGCTTTATGGAGGGTTATAAAAGAAGTGCCAGGCACTCAAACAATTCTGAATTGTTTGGGTGCCTGGCACTTTCATTTAACGGATGCGCTTCTCCGTTTCTAAATCGAAGAAATGAACACGTGACATATCGAAGAATAACTTAGCTACTTGTCCCTGTGCGATTTTTGTATCAGAATTGACGCGGGCAATATATGGCTGTCCATGAAGCTGTGTATGAAGCATTAGCTCTGCACCTGTTAGTTCAGAAACGTCAATTGCAGCAGCTACTTCTGTGAAAAATGGCTCGGCATTAACAGAGGAACTTTCATAAATATGTTCTGGACGAACGCCAAGGAATACGTCTTTTTGAACATAGCCTTGTTCTTTTAATAGCTTATACTTCTCAGCAGGAACTGTTAAAATAGTATCCCCAACTTTAAAGCCATCCTCTTGTAAAGTACCTTTGAAGAAGTTCATAGATGGTGAACCGATAAAGCCACCAACAAATTTATTTTCAGGTGTTCCATATACATCCGCAGGTGTTCCGATTTGCTGTACAATACCATCCTTCATAACAACGAGACGAGATGCCATTGTCATCGCTTCTGTTTGGTCATGTGTTACATAAATGGTAGTTGTTTTTAATCGTTGGTGTAGCTTTGTAATTTCCGCGCGCATTTGTACACGTAATTTAGCGTCCAAGTTAGATAGAGGCTCATCCATTAAAAAGATATGCGCATCTCGAACGATTGCTCGACCAAGTGCTACACGTTGTCGTTGCCCACCAGATAACGCTTTTGGCTTGCGATCCAAATATTTTTCTAAATCGAGAATAGCGGCTGCATTATGTACACGCTCTTTAATTTCTTGCTTCGGCAGTTTACGTAGCTTTAAGCCAAATGCCATATTATCAAAGACCGTCATATGTGGATAGAGTGCATAGTTTTGGAATACCATTGCAATATCACGGTCTTTTGAAGGCACATCATTCATTCTTTTGCCATCGATTAAAAAATCTCCTGAAGAAATTTCTTCTAACCCTGCAATCATACGTAAAGTTGTTGATTTCCCACAGCCTGAGGGTCCTACAAGTACAATAAACTCTCGGTCTTGAATTGCTAAATTGAAATCTTTAACCGCTGTTACATCGCCTTCATATGTTTTAAAAATATTTTTTAATACGACCTTTTCCATTTTATATAATCCCCTTTGTTCGTTTTTTTCAGTGTATAAAAAACGAGGAAAAAAGCATATGTAGAAAATGCCCAATTTTACGTTCTTATTTTTGTGCATTTTTTGAAAAGGTTTGCAAAAAACTAGCGAAATAAACGATAATTGCCCCATCCATGCTTTTAGTTGAAATATTCGTTATATCTTGGAACTTTTGTAGACGGTAATTTAATGTATTGCGATGAATATGCAATTTTTTAGATGTGACGGAGCTATTTAAGCCACACTCATAAAAGACTTTTATTGTTTGTAGCAATTCCTCATCTGATTGTAGAGGTATTAAAATTTGCTGCTCGATAAATTGCAAGATGGAAGGAGGCATTTGCTTTGTAAGCAAAATAGGCAAAATTGCCTCAAAGGAATAAAAATATTCCTTGCTTTTATAATGTCGACATTCTTCAAACCATTGAGCTTCTCGCCTAAAATGGGCTGGGAAATCCTCATCCAATTTATAAAATTCGCCTTGATATAAATGAATATTAGCGAAGAAATCCGCTTCAAGCGTACGGATAAGCGCGATAAAATCCTCCTTATTGTTCATAGAGTGTGCTTTATGCTCAATCACTAACAGCTGCTGTGCCGTACTTTGTACTAAAATTGCATCAGAATGAAAAAAGCTCAGTATTGCCTCTGATAAGTCCTCAAAGGCAGGCAAATCACTTGCAAATACTAGCTGAATGACCCGCATATGTTGAGAAGCTTGTTTTAAAGGAATATCACCTTGTGTATATAAAAAAGTATACCAATCATTAGCTAATGCATTAGCTGTAGCAATCACTTCATGATAAAGCATACTTAACCATTCATAATCTCGTGCTGAAACTTCATCCTTTGTAATAGAAAACCACTCATCCAATTGCGTACAATAGAAAAAATAAACATCTTCTGACAAGGTATCGGGTTTTACTTGATAACGCTGATAAGTTGAAAATAATGATTGAAGATGGACAGTCATTCTATAATTCCTTTCTCAAATAGGTTAATTTTATTGTAAAGAAAAATGGATGCCAGAAAAGCTATGTGTAAGCGCCCTTCTGACATCCATCTTTTTAGTTACATAGTGCTGAAGAATAAGAAAGCAACGAGCGCTGCAAGTGCAAAAATAAAAATAATAATAACAGCAGCTGGAATCAATAGCGTGAAAAATGCTTTCCAATTAGAAATTTGATGGGCTTCTGCTACGACACAGATCGATACAACAAATGACCAAATGCCTAATCCGAATGATATTAGCATAACAATCGCAAAAATAGCCATGTCCAGTCCTGAGTAGATAAAATCTGGATTTAAAAGTGAGTCAGGTGATACGATGAACCAAATTAAATAAATTGGACCCATCGCAGCAGCAGGAATGGACGCTAAGCTCATTACTTTATACATATCTGTATATGTGGATGTGCCTTTAAAAAGTTTTCCGATGGCCCATGGGAAGAACGCTGTAATAAACAGCCCAAATATGGCAAACAGCGGAGAGAAAATAACTATCGCAATAAGGAACGGCCAAGTCAACATTTCACCTGCATCCAAAAGGTTGATAGGCAAACTAAGAATTGTACAAATTGTAATAATCATTATAGCAAAACCGATTGTTTTGTGTTCAATCAAATAGCTGTCTCTTATACACATCT
>NZ_PYWN01000103.1 GCF_003049505.1 Metasolibacillus meyeri | reverse complement strand
GCTAGTTCATGGGCAAATCAGGACTTTCCTCCTGCACCATAGTGGAAATTTGTTCAGGAATCTCATAATAAGTATGGCGTCCCTGTTTTATAATTGGCAAAAACTTGAGTAAACGTATGGCTGCATACCTTGAGGAAATGCCACAAAGTGTACAGAACTCTTTATTTGTGATTTTTGAATCTACTAATAAACGAAAATCATGCAATGCCTGAAAATATGCAAATTTATCTTGATGATGACAGTTTAAGCAAACGAACTTTCCTTGTATAAAATGCATTTTAGAAGTACATTTTGAACAAAACACACCACTCTTTAAGTGTGCTAACGTAAAAGAGAATGGTTTTAGCGGTAGGGACTGCAATGCGATAAGTTGCTCATAAAATACATCAATATCAAGCGTGGGCTCAGCGTGTTGTTTTAAGCTCTTTTCTATAAAGCTATAAATATAATCTGAATGAAAAATGGGAGTATGAGGGCTTCGACTGCCGATAATTGCGCGGCGATTTGCGATGACAACCGCACCAACTATAGGAATTTGTGGGAAAAGAGAAGAAAGAAAGCGGGTATGGCGTGTTAGCTGTTCAACAGGATTTGGAAAGCGCTCAATTATACTATCAGAGCGAGTGCGTAATAGTTGTGATGCTTCAACATCAAAATCCAATTGTCCCGTCATATTTTTCACTTCTAAACAAATAATTAAAGATGAAAGAATGATGACAAAGTCAATCTCATGTTTGTGTGATGCGGCATCGACTGTGCAAAAATTGCGTAATATTCGATGTGGTATCGCAAGCTCCTGCAAAAAATAAAAAACCTCGTTCTCACCCGCAATACCAGCAGTAGCTAACGCATACTGCTCAACAAAATAATTGTAATCAGGATGGTATGGATCAACTCTTCTTATAATGACTTCAAGCTGTTTATATTTCAATCAATTTCACCTCTTTGAATTAATAATAATCGAGAAAAAGAATGAATGGAAACCATTTAATAAAAAGAGTTGAAACTTTTATTTTGCTACATAAAAATATAGAGTATAGCTGTTAATAGTGCTATGCCTACTATTATAATAAAAATCTTTTAGCAAACTGTATTCCTAAGAGGTTTTATTCAGTGTGAATTGTGTGAAAACAAAGCTTTTTCTTGTATGGAAAGCAAATATTTTCTGTACAAAAGCGGAGTAGCAGGCTTTAAAACATAAGGTAAAACTAAAATGTTTAAGTTGAGCATCAATAGCCTGCAAAAATCTGATTGAGACCAATATGACGTGAAGCGTTTAGCTTGTGTTCCTTTATGACCAATCAGAAGCTTCGATTACATACTATGACCACGTTTCATCCAGCTTATCTGCGTAAAATTGGATGGCTCTTTTATATTTTTGTACATGTACATCAGTTGAGCTATTGCTGATACAGTTTAACAGTAGTTCCATTGCTGTTTGATGGTCGTTTAAATTGTATAAAGTCATTGCATAAAATACTTGAAGCGCTTGATTTTTAGGGAATAATTGAATTGCTTTGCATAAAATTTCTTGTGATTGCTCATATTTGCCGAGCGTTCTAAATGTGCTACCAAGCCCTAAGTAAGCATTTGCCATATCCTCATCGTTTAGGTCACCTTGAATTGCTTTTTCATAGTGAGAAACGGCTTTAGCTTCTTCGCCGAGAACATCAAAGCTCCATGCGCATTGATAATGTAAATAGGCATCATTAGGGTAATGCTCAACTAGCTGTAATAATTGTTCATTTGATTCTATTAATTTGTTTTCTTTCCGAAGTTCTAGGGCAAAATGTAATTGTTGTGTTTTATTCATGTAGCCTACCTCCTATTTAAAAATTATTATAAATGAAAAATTTTTTTACATAAAGTGTTGACCTTGACGTTGCGTCAACATTTATAGTAAGCGTAGAGGTGATGAACAGATGAAAATTAATGAACTAGCTAAAATATCGGGTGTAAGCACACGTACGCTGCGTTATTATGATGAAATAGGATTGCTGTCTCCTGCGATGAAAAATGATGCCGGCTATCGAATTTATTCGCAAAAGGAAATTGATTTATTGCAGCAGATTTTATTTTATCGAGCACTTGATATGAAATTGGAGCAAATTAAAGACATCATTCATGCACCTAATTTTCATGTGATGAATGCGTTAGAAAGTCACCGTCAGCATTTGTTAGAAAAAAATGCAATGATTCAGCAGTTACTACAGACGGTGGATCATACAATCGAAGCATTACAGGAGGGAATCATTATGTCAAATGAAGAGAAATTCAAAGGCTTTAAGGAACAATTAATTCAAGAAAACGAAGGAAAGTATGGTGAGGAAATTCGTGCACGCTATGGTGATGAAACGGTTGATGCATCAAATGCGAAGCTGCTAGGCTTGACGGAGCAGCAGTTTGAGGAAATGGGGCAGTTGGAGCAAAGCTTATTTGCGCGATTGCATGAGGCAATGGCGGATGGGAATCCATCCTCGGAGTTAGGCAATGAAGTAGCTGAACTGCATAAGCGTTGGTTAATGTTTTCTTGGAAGGATTATTCGAAGGAGGCACATGCTGGGTTAGCGGCAATGTATGTTGCTGATGAGCGTTTTACGGCGTATTATGATGAACGTGTAACAGTTGGTGCATCGCAGTTTTTACATGACTGCATCGTGGTCTATGCAACGAAATAATATTGTTGAATTGTGTGGAAATTGTGTGTGTGCCTGACACCTAAAATGTTTTAACTTGCCTTTTCTGCATGGACGTATTAAAATGGTGGTAAGTTAATAACTGGTATGAGCGATTGAGAGACCGTTAAGAACATATATGCATTACGTGTATATGCTTTTAATGGTCTCTTTTTTCGTACATGGAGGAGGAAAATACTATGAGTTCAGCTTCATCATTACAACGCAAACAAACAATTCAAGAGTTGCAAAGCAAGGAATATGATTTATTAGTGGTTGGTGGCGGTATTACAGGATGCGGTATCGCACTAGATGCAAGTGCTCGTGGATTATCTGTTGCCTTAGTAGAAATGCAGGATTTTGCAGCAGGAACGTCGAGTCGTTCAACAAAATTGGTACATGGTGGTTTACGTTATTTAAAGCAGTTTGAAATAAAGGAAGTAGCAGAGTTAGGAAAGGAGCGCGCAATCGTTTATGAAAATGGTCCGCATGTAACAACGCCTGTTTGGATGCTGTTACCATTTCATAAAGGTGGTACATTTGGCAAATTATCAACGAATGTCGGTTTGCGTGTTTATGATTTTTTAGCAGGTGTTAAACGTTCTGAGCGACGTTATATGTTAAATGCGATTCAAACACGTGGCAAAGAGCCTTTAGTGAAAACACAGGGCTTACTTGGTGGAGGTGTTTATGTAGAATATCGCACAGACGATGCACGATTAACAATTGAAGTAGCGAAGGCAGCTATTACAAAAGGGGCAACATTGCTTAATTATGCAAAGGCAAGTCAATTTGTCTATGATGATAGCCAAAAAATTAACGGTATCGTCGCACAGGATTTAGTCGCTGATGAAAGCTTTACGATTCGCGCAAAAACGGTTATTAATGCGGCGGGTCCATGGGTGGATGAAGTACGAAAAATCGAAGGACAGCAGCAAGGCAAACATTTAATTTTATCAAAAGGTGTGCATATCGTTTTTGATGAATCAAAATTCCCATTGCGTCAAGCGGTTTATTTTGATACGCCAGATGGCCGCATGGTATTTGCGATTCCACGTGATGGTAAAACATATGTAGGCACGACGGATACATTTTATAAAGGCGATCCACGTGACATGGATATTGAACAGAGTGATCGCGATTATTTAATGGATGCCATTCATTATATGTTCCCAAAAGTGCAAGTCACAGATACTGATATTGAATCAAGCTGGGCTGGTGTGCGTCCATTAATTCATGAGGATGGCAAAAATCCATCCGAAATTTCAAGAAAAGATGAGGTATGGACATCGCCAGGAGGACTTGTTACAATAGCAGGCGGAAAACTAACAGGCTATCGTAAAATGGCGGAAACTGTCCTTGATATGGTTATAAAAGATTTAGCGCCAAAATTAAATAAACCGATTGCGTCGTGTGATACAAAAAAAATTGCTATTTCTGGTGGAGACATTGGTGGCTCACGCAATTTAAAGGCATTTCTTTATAAGCAGACGAAAAAAGGTGTTGAGCTTGGTTTGACGGAGCAGCAGGCAACGTATATGGCACAGCACTATGGTAGCAATGCTGATACGGTGCTAGCTCTTATGCAAATGAATGATACAGCGCTACCAGCATGGTTATATGCACAGCTACGATATAGCATCGAGCATGAGATGGTGACACATCCGAACGACTTTATGATTCGCCGTACAGGCTACATGTTCTTTAATATTGCACTTGTTCAGCAATATAAAGCAGAAATATTAAAGGAAATGGCGAAGCAGCTTAGCTGGACAGAGGAACAGCATAAAGAGTACGAAGTGGAGCTAGAGCAAGAAATCACAAGAGCGACAACGGCGAAATAATAGGATACAGTGACTATCATAAAGTGAACCTTCAATCAGTGGGGGTTTTCCTCATCCCCCCACTGATTGGTGATAAAGGAACACAAGCTAAACACTTCACATCCTGTGAA
>NZ_PYWN01000102.1 GCF_003049505.1 Metasolibacillus meyeri | reverse complement strand
ACCTATCACAAAATAGAAAAACATTCAATTTTATATTACTTTTAGTACTTTTCGGTGTTATTCTGCATGAATGTAATTATTTTATTTTTCAAACTTTAAACTTTTTTCTTTTATTGCTATAATATTTTAAAATTGCAATGAAAGAAGAAGGTGAAGCTTTTGTCTGAACAATTATATACGACGAAGGAAGCAATGCTTTATAGCCAAAGAACTGCCCAGCTTTCTAAAGCGTTATGGAAGGCTGTCGAGAAAGATTGGCAACTATGGATTAAACCCTATGATTTAAATATTAATGAACATCATATTTTATGGATTTCATTTCATTTGCAAGGTGCATCTATTTCAGATGTTGCCAAATTTGGTGTCATGCACGTTTCTACAGCTTTCAATTTTTCAAAAAAATTAGAAGAGCGTGGTTTATTAAAATTTTCAAAACGCGATGATGATAAGCGCAATACATATGTTGAATTGACTGAAGCCGGCTCGCAACTAATTATGCAGATGAACGAACATTATCATGATACACCGCACTGTATTTTAGATGGTTCCCTACCTTTAAGAGAACTATATGGCAGATTCCCAGAATTTTTAGATGTCATGGCCGTTGTTCGCAATATTTACGGTGATGATTTTATTAAAATTTTTGAACGCTCATTTAAAAATTTTAAAGATAATTTCGATCAAGTACACTCGTCTGCTCGACAATAAATATAAGATTTTCAAGGGGGTGTCTAAAGAGGTATTACCTTTTTGGACACCCCCTTGTTGTTCAACGAATTGAAAAATAGCTATTGCATCACTTTTTCTTTACAATGGTTATATGAAATTAGCGGTTAGAAAGAAGGTGCTTTATGCATTGTTGGAAAACAATTAATATTGTATCTGAATACGGCCTTGTACGACTCACACTATTAGCTGTTCTAACATTCGTTGCTGTTTTTTGCTCATCGTATGTCATAACAAGTTTGCAATACCGTGCGCCTCATACCGATCAATATATTTTTTTATTTTTTATAGCCGTTTTTGTTTTATATCCCTTTCATAAAGCAGGGCATTATCTCGCATTATTAAAATACCGAAAAACAATAAAATTTCGCTGGAAAACGATTTTTCACATTATCCCTATTTTGCGTTTTCGCTTGCAAGAGACAATACCTAAAAATCATTATGTGCTCGCATTGCTGACACCTTTCTTGCTATTGAATAGTTTGTTCCTAGCGATTGCAATATTTTTTCCTTTATACTCACACTATGCTTGCCTACTACTAGGTTTTCATAGTAGCATATGTTTAATTGATTTATTAAACGCAAAACATTTATGGCATGCACCAGCTAACGCATTAATTGAAGATACGCCAAAAGGCTATGAAATATTAGTACCACCCAGATTATAGCTACAGCTTGTCTTATTAGTTGTATATTTGGTATGCTTGACGATGAATCGAAAGAGAGGAGGAATAGGCTTGCTATTAGTAGTAATCATACTATTCTCAGTATTTTATTTATTTCAAATAAACCGCATGACCTATGCTCTTTGTATGCGCAAAGAAATTCCAGAAGAAAAGCAACCAAAAATCTTTCGTACAATCAATGTTCTTATAACGATTTTATTAGTTTCTTTTTATATGGAAGTATTATTCACTGTTTAAAAACGAAAAGGCTGTAGGAAAAAATTCACTTTTCCTACAGCCTTCCTTTTAATTAATTAGTAAAGATATGCAGCACCGACAATGATCAATAAAATGAATAAAACAACAAGTAGCGCGAAACCTGAGCCGTAACCGCCGCCACCATTGTAGCCTCCACCGCCCATTGTGCTCCCTCCTTTCACCTTTCTATCATCTATCGTATGCACCCTCCCATTTAAATCTTAGGCACTTTTAACATGCAACCATTTTGTTTTTTTTTCGTTTATGTTATAGTAACAATGGCATTCAAAAGAAAGTTAGGAGCGTACATTTCACATGAAAAAAACATTTTTAGCAGTAACGCTAGCGGCATCTTTAGGTTTAGCAGCGTGCAGTAACCCAGGAAAAGAAGTAGTTGTTAGCTCAACTATAGGCGATTTAACACAAGAAGAATTTTACAAAGAAATTAAAAACGTAGCTGGCGAGGAATTATTACAGCAAATCATGGTTGAAAAAATCTTAAATGACAAATATAAAGTAACAGAAGAAGAAATTAAAACAGAATTCGCATCATTTAAAGAATATGCTGGTGATCAATATGATGCATTCCTTGCACAAAATAAATTGACTGAAGAAAGCTTAAAGGAAAATATTCGTGTTAATTTATTAAGCCAAAAAGCATTAGAAGAAATAGAAATTTCGGATGAAGATATCCAAAAATATTATGACCAAGCTAGTCAAGAGCTACATGCTCGTCATATTTTAGTGGACAACGAAGAATCAGCAAAAGAAGCGATTAAGCGCATTAATGATGGTGAAGATTTCGCTGACGTAGCAAAAGAGCTTTCATCTGACGGCTCTGCTGAAAAAGGCGGAGATTTAGGCTGGTTCTCAGTTGGTATGATGGTGAAGGAATTTAATGATGCAGCATATGCACTTGAGGTAAATACAGTAAGCGAGCCTGTTAAATCACAATTTGGCTACCATGTCATTGAAGTAACTGAAAAACGTGCTGTAGAAGATTATGGTACATTAGAAGAGAAAAAAGACGAAATTCGTGAAAGCCTTAAATCACAAATTAGCATGGACGATGTCATTGCAAATTTATTAAAAGAAGCAAAAGTTGAAATCAAAGACGCTGACTTAAAAGGGGCCTTCGATAAATTCTCAATCAAATAATAATTAGAAAGGGCGTCCGAAATTCATTTTGGACGCTCTCTTTGTATAAAAGTGGCAAGTAAATTATTAAGTCTAGAAAATGTTATTTCACTTTCTGGACACCTCTTTTTTAGTTTTTCTTGACAAACTCAGACTTTAATTTCATTGCACCAAAACCATCAATCTTACAGTCAATATTATGGTCACCTTCTACTAAACGGATGTTTTTTACACGTGTTCCGATTTTTAATGTAGAGGAGCTTCCCTTTACTTTTAAATCTTTAATAACTGTAACAGTGTCACCGTCAGCTAATAAATTGCCGTTTGCATCACGTACAACTAACCCTTCTTCTATAGACCCTTCCTCTGTCGCTGACCATTCATGCGCACATTCTGGGCAAACATACATCGTTCCGTCCTCATATGTGTATTCTGAATTACATTTCGGGCAATTTGGTAAATTTTCCATCAAAAATCCTCCTTTAATTAATCCCCTCTATACTGGCATATTCCATCAGTAAATTCAAGCTAAGTACAAATATTTCATCCTGTTATTGATGAAATATTCGTGTTTTACGCAAAAAATTTATTCTTTTTTGCTTTTTACAAAAGTAATTTTAAGAATTTTGCCACAATATAAAAAAAACAGTATATTATATACTTATACTCGCAATAGAAAAAGGAGTGTTTACATTTGAGTTCAACCAATCAACGTGCATTTAATTTTAATGCTGGTCCATCTGCTTTACCTTTAGAAGTACTGCAAACAGCCCAAGAGCAACTAGTTAACTTCAATAACACAGGTATGTCGATTATGGAGCTTAGCCATCGTAGCAAGGATTTTGAGCAAGTACATAATGAAGCGATAGCACGTCTACGCACGCTTTATGCCGTACCTGACAATTATGAAATTATTTTTTTACAAGGTGGCGCAAGCTTACAATTTTCAATGATTCCGATGAACTTTCTACAGCAAGATGGGCAAGCCGATTATATTTTAACAGGTGTCTGGTCTGAAAAAGCCTTAGCGGAAGCAAAATTATTTGGCACATCTGTTGTCGCTGCCTCAACAAAGGATCATCACTATAAACATATCCCTGCTATCGATGAACTAAATCTAAATGATGCAGCAGCTTACGTGCATATTACAACGAACAATACAATTTATGGTACACAGTGGAAAGAGTTCCCTACAACAACAGCTCCATTAATTGCTGATATGTCGAGCGATATTTTGTCAACACCAATCGATATTAACAAATTTGGGCTTATTTACGCAGGCGCACAAAAAAATCTAGGCCCCTCAGGTGTAACAGTTGTTATTATTCGTAAAGATTTATTAGACAAAGCAAATACCTATATTCCAACGATGCTCAAATACTCAACATTTACAGAAAACAACTCTTTATACAACACACCACCTACATTTGGTATTTACATGTTAGGAGAAGTATTAAAGTGGGTAGAGGCTCAAGGTGGCCTTGAGAAAATTGCGGCACATAATGAAGCAAAGGCAAAGCTTATTTATGACGCGATTGACGAATCAAATAGCTTCTATGTAGGACATGCGGACAAAGAAAGCCGCTCATTAATGAACATTACATTCCGTTTAGCAGACGAAGAACTAGAGAAGCAGTTTTTAGCTGAAGCAAAGGAAGCAGGCTTTGTTGGCTTAAACGGACACCGCTCTGTTGGTGGCTGTCGCGCATCAACATATAATGCTGTACCGTATGTAACATGCAAAGCATTAGCGGATTTTATGGTTCAGTTTCAAGCGAAGCATTAATCAATAACATCTTTAAGATCGACGAATTCGCACGTAGGATGCCCATTTTCGCACATTAAACCTTGAAATTCGCACACAAGACAAGCAAATTTACTCAACCAAACTACAAAAACAAATGGCTGTTGGAAAGGCGGATACCTTTTCCAACAGCCATTTCTTAAATCGTTGGCTTATAAAATGAGCGATTTTCAAGTGGGAATAGGCGCTCTGTAAATTCACCTGGCTTCGTTTTATCTAATGCACGTTTTAGCATATTCATCTTCGCATCGATATTATCGATGTAATGTAAAATTTCTGCCTCTTGAATCATCGGCTTTTTCGGGCTGCCCCATTCCTCTTTGCCATGATGTGACAGTACAAGATGCTGTAGCAACATCACTTCTTCACCTTCAATATTTAGCTCTGTTGCAGCCTGCCCGATTTCATTGACCATAATTGTAATATGGCCTAGTAAATTACCCTCTATCGTATAAGTTGTGGCAATCGGTCCTGTTAATTCAACAACTTTTCCGATATCGTGCAAAATAATACCCGCATATAATAAATCGGTATTTAATGATGGGTATAATTCAGCAATTGCTTTTCCTAGACGTAGCATTGATACAACATGATCAAGCAAGCCTGATACATAATCATGATGATTTTTCGTTGCTGCTGGATGCACAAGTAAGCTTGGCTGATGCTTTTTAATTAAATGACGCGTAATGCGTGAAATATTTGGATTTTTAATTTCAAAGAAAAATTGCGTTAATTCCTCCATCAACTGTTCTTTTGGAATAGCTGATGAAGGCACTAAATCACTAACTTGTATCCCTTCCTCTGGGCGTGCTACACGAATTTGCTTGATGCGTAATTGATTCTTTCCGCGATAATCATGGATTTCTCCACCTACTCGCACAATCGTTTCTGCTTTATACATATTTTCATGTTCTTCATTTGTATCCCATAGCTTCGCCTCAATATCGCCACTTTTATCTTGTAAAATAAGCGACATAAAAGGCTTTCCTACTGTCGTAACACCTTTTGTAGCTTGTTTAATTAATAAAAATTGCTCAACTTGCTCCCCGACTGGAAGCTTAGTAATTCCTTCCACTACGAAATCACTCCTTTTCTTGACATTTATCGCTTATAGCACGATCTACTGCCTTTATTGTACCATGATTTAGTTAAATAATATCAATAACTGTCAACCTAACAATGAAATATGAGAAAACAATAGACAGAAAATGAATGTTCATTCATAATATATTTATAATACAATGGAGTTAAAAAAAGGTGGGAGAATCTATGGAAAATTATCGCTTCACAGCATTTGAAAAAACTGGGGAAACATTGTTTGATGAAGTATGGACATTCACGAATGATGACGTAGCTAAAATCGAGGGGCAAAAGCAAATCGAAGAAAAAGGCTTAGCCGAAAAAACTCATCGTCTTGTTAATGGTGCAGGTAAACTAATTTTATTCCATGTATAAACGAACGAAAAGGCTGTCTGAAAAGGTAATATCTTTTCGGACAGCCTCATTTCGCTTGTCTTACGTGCGATTTTCACTGTTTAACGGGCGAAAACAAGCATTCGTTGGGCGAATCGTTACTTTTGAACTAGAAAATTAAAAAGTGCTCGCTTAACTGTCTTTTCCTTGAATGACACAACTGGATTTTTTGTTATTCAAAAGTGCACCCGACTTTCTGGACACACTCTCTGTTCATTATACTGCCAGTGGCTGAAGCACCTCATATATTTCTTCATTTGTTGGGACATGCAAATACATGCGCAATTTAATAATACGCGTTAGCTCACGATGAATTAAATGATCTGCAAATTGCTGCTGATTACTTGCTGCATACATTTCTCTCAACATTTTCGGCATATTATGTAAAGCTTCGAAATCATGCAAAGCTTGCTCTAACTCTTTTTCATTTAATAAATATTCCTCAGCTAGCACTGTTAAACGCTCATTAAAAATGTCCAACATTTGCAAAGCATCATCACGAATAAATAAATCAAGAGCGCGCTTCGTAATTTTACTAGCTAAACTGCTACCAATCATCAAGCCAATAATAGCGCCAATCATACTAACAATCGTCGTGCTGACATTTGGAATCGTGAAGCCAATCCCACTCCCTACGACCATTCCTGCAATACCGCCCGCTATACTCGCAGCCGTTTTCGCTACATTTTTAAATAATTGCTGTGAAGACATTTTCCCTTTAATCGTACGGGCAATATCTGCTGTCGACATCATACCAGTAACAAGTGCACCTGTTACCACATTTGCATTCAATAGCAGGATTCCTTTTTTAGCTACTGCGGAGCTAATCATCGCTTTTTTTGTAATGGCTGTTGCCATTTTTTTAGAAGCCATTTTCGCGCCACCTGTTTTAAAGGCACTGCTTATATCTGGATTTAAGTCAAAGTCTGCTGTCATCTTACGATGGTTATATAACTGTAATGAAATGACTTCCTCAGCAAATGTCTCTCCTAATACAGCTAGCCCTGTATGTATTCCATTTTCGATTGCCACTTTTCGTGCAACACCATTCCATTTGCTTTGTGCAAAAGCTGTCACAGCACTTATACTAATCGCATCATTGACGAAATAAATGCGTCCTTGCTCATCCATTGTTAATCCATGAATATTTCTAGCAAGCGTTATATGCTTTATTTGGGCATACGTAAAAGCACCTTTTTTAATCACTTGTGTTAAATCTTTTGTACTTTCTTCTTGTTGCTGCAGCGCTTCTATAATGTCCTCGTATTGCTCAAACGGTACTTCTAATAATAATCGCTCATTATTTGTTATATATTGCAAACAAATCTCTACTGCCTTCTCTACTGTAGGGCAATAAACATTTACGCTCTGAGATGTCTGATAGTTAGCTTCCATATATGTTTCCCCCGATTCAATCTTTTTTATAATAATCATCTTTAGTCGGGATGTACAGTAAATTTTATGAGAATAGTGAATTTGCCCTTTTTTATGTAAGTTCAAGTAACTGTATTGGCAATATGTAATGCTAGTCCATGCTATATTTAGAGCAAATTTATTAACACAACCAATGAAGATTTTATCTGTATTTCTTGATAAAGTGAACCTTCAATCAGTGGGATTTTTCTTCATCTCCCACTGATTGTTAATAAAGGTACACAAGCTAAGTACTTCACATCTTGTTGACCTCAATCGTTTTTTTGCAGACTGTTGATCCCCCACTTAAATATTTTGGCTTTACCTTATATTTTGAAGTAGGGGTCTTACAGTCTGTTAGTACGGGATAAAATATGAAAAACGCGAAAAAATCAATTTTCGCGTTTTTTGCTTATTGTCCTATAAAATTAGGCTGTCGTTTTTCTACAAAAGCCGTAATGCCCTCTTGGTGATCTTTTGTACCGTGCATTTTAGCTTGAGATTTCGCCTCTGCTTGCAATATGCGCGCTAGTTCTGGCAATTTCTCTGCGTGCAAAATTTGCTTCGTTTCCAGCATCGCAGCAATTGGTGATGCGAGCATTTTTCCAACGAGCTGATCCACCACTGCTGTAGCTGCGCCATCTGGTACGATATGGTCAACTAACCCTTGCGCCAATGCCTCCTGTGCCTCCATCACTTTTCCTTCCCAAATAAGCTGCTTCGCCTTTGCTACACCTAAGCGCTCTTTCATAAAGAAATGACCGCCACCATCTGGCACAAGGCCAATACCGATAAAGTTCATTGCTAGCTTTGCCGACTCTTCCGCCACAATCACATCACTTGCCAATGCAAGGCTAAAGGCTAGCCCTGCGGCTGCACCATGTACTTGCGCAATCGTCAGCATTGGCAATGTGTAATATGCTTTAGCAAAGCGTGTGATATATGACATCAGCACTTCAAAATCAACCGCTCCATCAGCCCCAAGCATCATCTTAATATCGCCACCTGCTGAAAAAGCACGCCCTTCCCCTTTGACGATTAAGATTTGCACATCAGGTTGCTCATGTAGCTTCTCTAAGCAATCAGCTAGCTCCTGCATCATCGTCGCATCCATCGCATTCATTGCCTGTGGCCGATTTAATGTTAAAATCGCTTTGCGCTCTAATATTTCTAAGTCAATTGTTGTATAACTCATAAAAAATCCCCCTCCAATAATGAATAACCATTCACTTTTAATATTCTACTTTTGTTGTCAAATTCCTTTTTTATTCAACAAATTTGTGAGCAAAAAATTTAACAATTATCGAACATCCTACTGTATATACACCTGTCTCTTATACACATCT
>NZ_PYWN01000101.1 GCF_003049505.1 Metasolibacillus meyeri | reverse complement strand
AGCGTCAGATGTGTATAAGAGACAGCTAATAAACTCTTGCCAAAGAATGAAGTTAAAAATTAACATCATGCTAGCGAAGCCTTCTTATATTGATTTAGAGTGCGATGATTTTATGGAAAAAATTAAAATACAAAGGATTTTTGTCACAGAGCGCAAAAACCCCCTACTATGACAAAGCAGGAGCTAGTGGATTTAGGAAGACTAGTGAATACCATTGAGGTACATAACGTTTCGAAACGCTTTAATATATTTGCATTGAACAATGATGGATTTTATCAGCAAAAATGGCGTATGTATATAGACAAATTTACAAAGAAGGAAAACCATATTATCATTGCAATTTCATTACTATCATAAATGTAAACCATATCAATCAACAAACTTCGATTAAGTGTTTGAATGTTTTTTGTTTTAAAAATATTTAGAAATCTAATAAAAAGGGTAACACAAATGTGTTACCCTCAAAATAACATTTCTAGAAAATTTATAAATCTATAGATTTTAAAATATTTATCCTTCTAAAAGAACTATATAAGGTATTTGTTTTCCATTTAATTCTGCAATAATAATTTGGGTATTTGTAGAGAATATATCAGTTCCAACTGCCAATTTAGTAGCATAAAAATCTTTGAAACCCGTAGAAACTGTTGTTGTTTTTTTGACTTCTCCTATTTTCTCCTCTTTTGTAAACTCCAAATTTTCGATACCTTCTAAATTCATGGCATTAATATAAATTAAATTTTCATATTGGATAATATCTGCTGTTGGATTTTCTTTTAGAATAGATTTTGCTGTTGGATTCATAGGTATAGCTGAAGAGCATCCTACTAATAATAACAAAAGAAATAAATTACATACTAGATTTTTTTTCATAACTAAAACACTCCTTTTAGTTATTCAATTTTGCTGTTTGATAAATTATCCATTTGTATATTAATTTCATTGATAATTTCTTCTTCTTTGAAAATATTATTTAAATCCTCTATTTCAGAAATATATTTACCATTTATTTTAATTCTCTGGTCCAATAATCGCAATCGCTGGCTCTTGCAATAAAATATCGGTAATTAACTCATTTATTGTGTCCATTGAAATTGCGTCAATGGAAGCGAGCACTTCATCAACGGAACGGTGACGCTGATGAATTAATTCATTCAGACCGTTGCGATTCATATGATCCTCCGAGCCTTCAAGACCGAGAACAAAGCTACCTTTCAATTGTTCTTTCGCATTTTCTAGCTCTAGCTCCGTAATACCACCTGCTACAATGTCGAGCAATGTCGCATCAATTGTATGTTGCATTTGACTGAGCTGTTGCTTGCTTGTGCTACCATAAACCGTTAATGACCCAACATCCTCATATGATGTTTGGTAAGAATAAATGGCATAAGCCAAACCGCGTTCCTCTCGTACTTCTTGAAACAGCCTTGAGCTCATATTGCCACCTATAATATTATTTAATGCAATTAAGCTATAAATATCAGGGTTCTTCATGCCGATTGCTGGGAACGAAATTGCCACATGTGCCTGTTCAATATCGCGCTCCTTCACCACTTCGCCTGCGGAAAATGCTGGGTAAGATAAAACAGGTTCCACTGCTTCAGCACTCGCTTGAAATTGCCCAAATAATTGTTCAATTGTTGTCAACAATTCATCTGTAATATGTCCCGCTACAGAAATCACCACATTTTGTGGGCTATAGTGCTTTTCCATATAATGACGAATCATGGCTTCATCAAATGTTGCCAAAGTTGCAGCCGTACCTAAAATCGGGCGTCCGAGCGCATCATGTGGATACATAATAGCCCATAGCTTCTCATGTACATCATCATCTGGCGCATCCTCGCTCATATAAATTTCCTCTAGTACGACTTGACGCTCTCGCTCAATATCCTCTGCTGTAAATGTAGAGTTAAAAAACATATCAGCCAACACGGTTACGGCTAACTCAGCATGGTGGTCTAGCACCTTTGCATAATAGCATGTGTTTTCTTTCGAGGTAAATGCATTAATTTCACCACCAATTCGGTCAAACAGCTCTGCGATTTGCCTTGCTGATCTCGTTTTTGTTCCTTTAAAAAGCATATGCTCTATAAAATGTGTAATGCCGTTTTCTTCTGGTAGTTCATAGCGAGAACCCGCATTTACCCATATCCCAACAGACAGTGAACGCACATGTGGAAGTTGCTCTGATACGATGCGTACACCATTTCGACATGTTGTTACTTGCACTTTCATTCGTTCCTTTTCCCCCTCATAAAAAAGGACTGTACAAAAAAGCGTACAGTCCTTTTATATCGTCTACTCACAATTACTTATTGCTGTTGTTCAGCACGTTCTTTTTCTTCTTTAATGACTACTTTACGTGATAAGTTTACACGACCTTGGTTGTCGATTTCGATACATTTCACAAGTAGCTGATCGCCAAGCTTTAATACGTCTTCTACAGCTTTCGTACGTTCTTCTTGAATTTCTGAAATGTGTAGCAAGCCGTCTTTACCAGGGAATATTTCACAGAAAGCACCGAATTTTTCAATGCGCTTAACAGTTGATAAGTAGTATTCCCCTACTTTTGCTTCGCGTACGATTGATTCGATAATTTCCTTTGCGCGATTGTTCATTTCTTCATCTGTTGAAGAAATATAAATTGTACCATCTTGCTCTGTATCAATTTTCACGCCAGTTTCATCGATAATTTTATTAATTTGTTTACCACCTGGTCCAATCACATCGCGGATTTTATCAGGATTAATTTTAATTGTAATGATTTTCGGTGCATATTTAGATAATGATGCACGCGGTGCGTTAATCGTTGTCATCATATGCTCTAAAATATGCATACGACCGATTTTTGCTTGTGCCAATGCTTCCTCTAAAATATTGCGTGATAAACCATCAATTTTAATATCCATCTGTAATGCTGTTACACCTTTAGCTGTACCTGCTACTTTAAAGTCCATATCGCCAAGATGATCTTCCATTCCTTGAATATCCGTTAAAATTGAATAATGCTCGTCCTTTTTAATAAGACCCATCGCAATACCTGCTACAGGTGCTTTTAATGGCACACCTGCATCCATCATCGCTAATGTTGAGGCACAGATAGAAGCTTGTGACGTTGAACCATTTGATTCTAATACTTCAGATACGCAACGAATTGTATATGGGAAATCTTCTTCATTTGGGATAACTGCAAGTAACGCACGCTCACCTAACGCACCGTGACCAATTTCACGACGACCAGGACCACGTATTGGACCTGTTTCCCCTACAGAGAATTGTGGGAAATTGTAATGGTGCATAAAGCGTTTTGATTCCTCAATGCCTAATCCATCAATAATTTGTACATCGCCTAATGCGCCTAATGTACAAATCGATAATGCTTGTGTTTGACCACGTGTAAATAAAGCAGAACCATGTGTACGGTCAAGCAAGCCTGCTTCAGAAGATAATGAACGAATTTCATCAAGCTTACGACCATCTGGACGCACTTTATCCTCTGTAATTAAACGGCGCACTTCTTCTTTCACCATTTTATCTAAAATACCTTTTACTTGCTTCATTGTATCATCGTCAGCCTCTTGCTCCTCGTAAGATGCTAATACGCGCTCTTTTACCACTGTAATCGCTTCTTCACGTGCATGCTTTTCAACTGTTTGAATTGCGGCATTCATATCTGCTTCACAAGCTGCTTTCACTGCTGCTGTTAATTCAGCATCTAGTTCGTATAACACAACTTCGATTTTTTCTTTCCCTACTTCAGCAACAATTTGCTCTTGGAAAGCAATTAATTTTTTAATTTCATCATGACCGAACACAATTGCTTCTAACATGATTTCTTCTGGTACTTCTAAAGCACCTGCTTCTACCATGTTAATCGCATCTTTATTACCAGCTACTGATAAATGGATTGTACTTTGTTCCATTTGCTCTGTCGTTGGGTTTAATACGAATTCATTATTAATATATCCAACATGTACACCAGCGATGGGACCATCAAACGGAATATCAGAAATTGCCAATGCCAATGAAGAACCAAACATTGCCGCTACATCTGATGGACAGTTTGAATCATTCGACATAACCATTGAAATGACTTGTACTTCATTACGGAAACCGTCTGGGAACATTGGACGAATCGGACGGTCGATTAAACGGGATGCTAAAATCGCATTTTCTGAAGGGCGCCCTTCTCGCTTAATAAAACCACCTGGAATTTTACCTGCGGCATATAATCGTTCTTCATAGTTCACTGTTAATGGGAAGAAATCTAATGGCTTTGGTGATTTTGACATTGTGGCTGTTGATAATACTGCTGTTTCGCCGTAGCGAATTAATGCAGCACCATTTGCTTGTTTTGCTAACTGTCCTACTTCAATAACGAGTGGACGGCCAGCCCATTCATACGAATAGACTTTTTTGTCGTTCATCTAATGAACCCCTTTCTACTTTTACACCCTACTTCAGCTTTTTTGTATGTACTATAGTTAGTGTATCAAAAATGTAGTTTCTATGCTAAATTTTTTTATTTTTCAATGAAAGTTTTTATACATAAATAAAAAGCGGGAAATTTCCCGCTTTTTACCCCGTATTAACAGGCTGTATCCCCCTCATTTCATAGCATGAGGTGAATAGCCTGTAAAAACCCGATTGGTGAAACGAACACTCAGTGAAAAGCCCCTCACTGATTGAAGGTTCACTTTATATGGATTAGCGACGTAAGCCTAAACGTGTAATTAATTCACGGTAACGTTGTACGTCTGTTTCACGAAGATATTTTAATAAGTGACGACGACGACCTACCATTTTGTAAAGACCACGCTCAGAGTGGAAATCTTTTTTGTGTGTACGTAAGTGTGTGTTTAATGCGTTAATTTCTGCAGTTAACACAGCGATTTGTACTTCTGGTGAACCAGTGTCGCCTTCGTGAGTACGGTACTCAGCGATAATTTCGTTTTTACGTTCTTTTGTAATTGCCATTTGAAATGACCTCCTGTAATTTGAATATCCCCTGTAGCACAGCAATCGTCAGGAGTAAGACATAGAGCCGAGCTAAGGTTCTGTGTATATTGAACACTTTAGGAATTGTACCATACCAAGTTGTGACAAGCAACTATTTTACTTGTTCACCTGCAAAATACTCGATGGCTTCTTGCTTATCAAGTTCAATTTGTGTAATAAGCTCGTCAATGCCCGAGAATTTTCGTTCACTCCGAATTCGCTTATACCAACCAACAACAACTTCTTCACCGTAAATATTTTTATCAAAATCAAAAATATGTACTTCAATGGATAACTGTTTTTCTTCCGGGTTCTTGAATGTCGGCTTATAGCCAACATTACCAACACCATTGTACCACTTATTTTGCACTAAAATTTTGACCGCATACACACCCGTTGCTGGAATAAAACAGCCCGCCATTGATTGTACATTAGCAGTTGGGAAGCCAAGCGTGCGTCCACGCTTATCACCATGTACGACGATACCTGGCACTTCATATGCACGCCCTAGCAATGTACACACTTCCTCCATCTCGCCTTCCTTCAATAATTTCCGGATACGAGTAGAGCTTATTTTTTCGTCACAGTCACTCTGCTTGTCAATTGTTGTGACACCGAAATCTCCTTGTGACAATTGTTCCATTAAACGCATGTCCCCTTTGCCGAATGCCCCAAATGAATAATCAAAGCCTGCCGTTACATGCTGTACATGCAAATCACGGATGAAATACTGTACAAATTCTTCAGGTGATAGCTTCGCAAAATCGGATGTAAAGTTGACAACAAATACAGTATCTACGTTTAAGGTCTTCAATGTATCTAGCTTTTGTTGAAGTGGCGTAATGTAAAATACTTGCTCATTGCGAGCGCCTAATACAATTGTAGGGTGCGGATCGAATGTCATCACAGCACTTTTAATACCTAGCTCTCGCGCTTTACTCACCGCATGCTCAATAACAGCTTGATGCCCTTTATGGACACCGTCAAAAAAACCAACTGCTAACGAGTAAGCCGCTTCTGATCGCTCTAACTGATGAGGGTATTTTAAATAAATGACTTCCATTTTGTATTTATACCTCCTGCTCTAGTTCAGGGAACATTTTCTCTGGCTTCATCCTATTTTCTTTCGTAGGATGTGCGACATAAATGGCTCTTGCTCGTCCATTTTTCGCATAAACAATTTTATCATGTTGCTTTAATAATGTATGCATTTCAAGCACTTGTCCATTAGAAATTTGCTTGTCATTTGCTTCATCTATTTCGATGAAAGGATAGCTTTTGAGCGCATGTTCGACAGGCAATATTTTTTCACCAATTTGCTCATTATCCATTAGCTCCTGCACTTGTGCTAATGTGAAGCAGTTTTCCTTGATAAATGTACCTGAAGCTGTACGTACAAGCGCTTGCATATGTGCAGGGTAACCTAGCATTTCACCAATTTGCACAGCAAGTGTACGAATATACGTACCTTTACTACATGCAATGCGAATCGCAAATTGCACTTGCTCTCCTTGAAATATGTCTGCTTCGTCTAATAATGCTAAATCATAAATTGTTACTTGCCGTGTTGGACGCTCAACTGTTTGTCCTGCCCGCGCATATTCATAAAGTTTTTTACCATTCACTTTGACAGCGGAATACATAGGAGGTGTCTGTGTAATCGTCCCAGTCAATTGTGTTAATGCTGCCAAAATAGTTGCACGACTGAACGATTTATGCGTAGTATTTTCTTCAACTGTTTCCCCTTCTGCATCTTCAGTTGTTGTTGAACGCCCAATGCTAATAATAGCTTCATAGGTTTTACCGGCATCTGTAATATACTCGGCAATTCTTGTTGCTTGCCCGATACAAATAGGTAGAACTCCTTCAACATTAGGGTCTAATGTACCAGTGTGACCAACTTTTTTTGTTTTTAAAATTTTTCGCAGCTTAAATACGCAATCATGGCTCGTCATTCCACGTTCTTTCCATAGTGGCAAAATCCCATTCATCGCCAATTCCTCCCTAAAAGTACAAATAGCTGCCTGAAAAGTCACGCCTTCGCATGGTTTTCAGACAGCTCTTCCCGCAATTTTACTTATCCTCATGTAGTGAGCGCAGTAACGCATCAATTTTATTTCCGTATTCTACAGAAGAATCGAATTCGAATAAAATTTCTGGTGTACGGCGCAGGCGGATACGTGAGCCAATTTCAGAACGAATAAAGCCCGATGCTTTCTCTAATGCTTTTAACGTTTCTTCTCGTTCACGTTCATTACCCAATGATGAAATATAAACTGTCGCTTGTTGCAAGTCACCTGTTACAGCAACATCTGTCACGGTAACAAAGCCAACGCGCGGGTCTTTAATTTTGCGACCTATAATTTCACCAAGCTCCTTTTTCATTTGCTCGGCCACTCGGTTTGATCGTAGAGACATAACAGTCACCACCTTAACAAATTTCCTTCTAACTCTTATAAATACTCGCGAAACATTTCAAGTCGCTCCCATTCAGGATTTGATTCTAAATAATGTAACGCGTGCATCAGTTCTCGCTCAGCTGCTTCCTTTGAGGAAGCGACAGTTACGAGCGCGAGGCGCGTGCGCTGCCAGACATTTTGATGATCAATTTCCGCAACCGATACATTGAACTTTTGCTTTGTTCGCATCACCATTCTTTGCAACACCGCGCGTTTTTCCTTTAATGAGTGGGCAGTATGAATCATGAATTCAACTTCTGCGTATACAATCATTATGCGCGTTTAATTTCTTCCATTACGAATGCTTCGATGACATCGCCTTCTTTAACGTCATTGAAGTTTTTAATCGTTATACCACACTCATAACCTTTTGCTACTTCCTTCGCATCGTCTTTGAAGCGTTTTAGTGAATCTAGCTCACCTTCAAAAATAACGATACCTTCTCGGATGACACGCACACCTGCATCACGTACCATCTTCCCTTCAATTACATAAGAACCAGCAATCGTACCAACTTTTGATACGCGGATTGTTTGACGAACTTCCGCTTGCCCAACAACTTTTTCTTCGAATTCTGGGTCAAGCATCCCTTTCATCGCTTGCTCGATTTCTTCGATTACTTTATAAATAATACGGTGTAGACGAATATCTACGCCTTCTTCTTCCGCTGCACGCTTCGCATTTACATCAGGACGAACATTAAAGCCGATGACAATCGCATTAGAAGCTGCTGCTAACGTAATATCTGACTCTGTAATCGCACCAGCACCTGTATGAATAATTTTCACATTAACGCCTGCTACATCAATTTTCATTAATGAGGCAGCCATCGCTTCTACTGTACCTTGTACGTCCGCTTTTACGATTAAGTTTAATTCTTTCATTTCACCTTGGCTCATTTGCTCAAACAAGTTATCTAATGTCACACGTTGTTTTTCAGAACGTTGTGCTTGAATCGCTGTCATGGCACGAGATTCCCCAACAGAGCGAGCTGTTTTTTCATCTTCGAATACAACGAAGCGGTCACCAGCTTGTGGTACATCATTCAAACCTGTAATTTCAACAGGTGTAGATGGACCTGCATCCTTCACACGACGACCGATGTCATTCACCATTGCACGCACACGACCATAAGCATGACCGACTACGATTGGGTCACCTACACGCAATGTGCCATCTTGTATTAACAATGTCGCAACAGATCCACGCCCTTTGTCTAATTGTGCTTCGATTACTGTACCGATTGCTGAGCGAGCTGGACTTGCTTTTAACTCTCCAACTTCAGAAACAAGTAAAATCATTTCTAATAATTGATCGATCCCTTCACCTTTCAGTGCAGAAATTGGTACGAAAATTGTATCGCCACCCCAATCTTCTGGTACTAAGCCATGCTCCGTTAACTCTTGCATGACACGATCAGGGTTTGCTGACATTTTATCCATTTTGTTAATTGCAACGATAATTGGTACTTCTGCAGCTTTTGCGTGATTAATCGCTTCTACTGTTTGTGGCATTACACCATCATCTGCTGCAACAACGATAATCGCTAAATCCGTTACTTTTGCACCACGTGCACGCATCGTCGTAAACGCAGCGTGTCCTGGTGTATCAAGGAACGTAATTTTCTTGTCATTTACTTCTACTTGATATGCACCGATGTGCTGTGTAATACCACCAGCTTCGCCATCCGTTACTTTCGTATGACGAATCGAATCTAACAAGGATGTTTTACCATGGTCAACGTGTCCCATAATTGTCACAACCGGTGGACGCTCGCGTAGCTCTTCTTCGCTTACTTCTTGTTCAAAGTGCGTTTCAAGATCCGTAATGTCTACGCGGATTTCTTCTTCCACTTCCACACCGTAGTCGGCACAAATAAGTTCAATTGCATCTTTATCTAGCTCTTGGTTAATTGTTGCCATAACGCCTAACATAAATAATTTTTTAATCAACTCAGATGGCTCACGGTGCAATTTTTTTGCTAACTCTGCTACTGATAATGATTCATAAAATGTAATTTTTTCTGGCAATTCCTTTTGTACTGTTTGTACAGGTGGTTGATATCCTCTATTTTGACGACGTTTCCCACCATGGATACCGGGCTTTTTACGCTGTTGGTTAAAGCCGCCTTGATTATTCTTATTACCGCCGCTTTTACCGCGACTATTTTGATTGTTATTTTGTGTCATATTTCTATTTTGGCTACCTTTTGTATTAGATTTGTCACTATTTGACGCTTTATTTTGTTCTATATTTGGAGCTTTATCCGCTTTTTTCATTGGTTGCTGCTTGGATTGTGGACGTGTCTCTCTTTGCACTTGCTGTGACGCGCCTTCTTTTTTAGCAACTGGCTTTGCAGGTGTTGCTTTTTTTGGTTCTGCTACTTGCTGAAAGACAGAATCAAGCTTCGTAACGATTGCCGCTTCAAGCATGGACATATGGTTTTTCACTTCCATATCAAGCTTTGTGAGCTGCTCCATTACTTCTTTACTCGTTTTATTTACCTTTTTCGCATATTCATGAACTCTAATTTTGCTCATCTGCTCACCCCCGATTAATTTTCGTTGAGTAGACTAGACATTTTTTTCGCAAACCCACGATCGGTTATAGCTAATGCTACACGTGCTTCCTTCCCTGTAGCATGTCCTAGATCATAGCGATCTCCTAAAACATAAAACTCAACGTTGTAATACGTGCACTTGTCTTTAATTTTTTTAGCTGTATTCGCAGAAGCATCATTTGCAAGTAGAACTAATTTTGCTCCCCCTGTGCGTACTTCCTTCACAACTAACTCTTCTCCAGAAACAACCTTTCTTGCTCTTGCTGCTAGCCCTAATAATTGCAGTATTGCACTATTCGTCATAAAATAGACTCCCTGCGAATAAGCTTCAGCAGCTCCTCATACACTTCTTCTGGAATCGCTACTTCAAGTTGTCTTCCTAAGCTATTTTTCTTACGTGCCTCTTCAACAGCTTGCTCCGATTTTGAAACATACGCACCACGTCCAGACTTTTTCCCTGTTGTATCAACAGATACTTCGCCTTCCTTTGAACGTACAACACGAATCATTTCTTTTTTCGGGTGCATTTCGCCTGTTGCTACACATTTGCGTAAAGGCACTTTTCTTTGCACAGCCATCCGCGCTCACCTTCCTTACAAAATGCCGCTTGCTCATAGCTTTCTTGTAAGAAAGGCTACGAGCAGCTAGCTGATTTGCTGATTATTCTTCATCATCTTGATATAAATCATATTCGATCTCATCATATGAAGCCGTATTATTATTTTGTGGAATAAATGTGCTCGTTTCAGAAGGATAGATTCCTAATTCACGTGCATCTGTTTCACTTTTAATATCGATTTTCCAGCCTGTTAATTTTGCTGCAAGTCGCGCATTTTGACCACGTTTACCGATTGCTAATGAAAGCTGATAATCCGGTACAACAACCGTTGTCGATTTTTCTTCTTCATTTACTTGCACATCCAATACTTTCGATGGGCTTAAGGCATTAGCTACGAAGACAATCGGATCCTCAGACCATTCAACGATATCGATTTTTTCACCATTTAATTCATTGACAATCGTTTGTACACGTGCTCCCTTTGCCCCTACACATGAGCCTACTGGGTCTACCTCTGGGTTATGTGCATGAACTGAGATTTTTGAGCGATCGCCTGCTTCACGTGCGATAGATTTAATTTCAACCGTACCATCAAAAATTTCGGGTACTTCCATTTCAAATAAACGACGTAGTAAGCCCGGATGTGTACGTGATACAATCACTTGTGGTCCACGCGTTGTACGCTCTACTTTCGTAATATAAACACGAATACGTGACTGTGGTTTATATACTTCACCTTGAATTTGCTCGTTTACCGGTAAAGCAGCCTCTACTTTACCTAACGATACATAAATATTGCGTGCATCTTGGCGTTCAATCGTTCCAACGACAATGTCATCTTCACGATCTACATACTCCTCGTAAATTAAACCGCGCTCTGCCTCACGTACACGCTGTGTAACGACTTGCTTCGCTGTTTGTGCTGCGATACGCCCAAAATTACGTGGCGTTACTTCTTGCTCTAATACATCACCAATTTCATAGGCAGGATTAATCATTTTGGCATCTTCAATTGAGATTTCTAAACGATCATCCTCTACTTCCTCCACTACATCTTTACGAGAATATACGAGCATTGTTCCTTTATCCAAGTTTAAATCTACTCGCACATTTTGCGCTTGATTGAAATTGCGTTTATATGCTGTTACTAATGCTGCCTCAATTGCTTCAATTAACACTTCTCTTGAAATGCCCTTTTGCTCCTCAAGGGCTGTTAAAGCATCTAGTAAATCACTACTCATTTTTGTTCACTCCTAAATTTGCTTATCTGAAAAGTCAATCGCATGTCTAGCCTGCGCTACTTTTTCTTTATCGATTTGTACATTGATTTTGCGTGTCTTAATGCGAACTTCCATTTCTAAACCTTGTTCAGTATATGCTGTTAAGTAACCATGAAATTCTTTCATATCTTTCACTGGCTCATATGTTTTCACATAAATATATTTGCCAATTGATTTAACAAAGTCTTCTTCTTTTTTTAATGGGCGTTCCGCACCTGGTGAAGATACTTCCAAATAATAATTTTGCTCGATTGGGTCCTTTTCATCCAAAATGACACTTAAACGTTCACTTACTTGTGCACATTGATCAATGTCAATTCCACCTTGTGGTGTATCTACATAAATACGCAGAAAATAGTTGCGACCTTCTTTCACAAACTCTACATCCACTAATTCAAGATTTAATTCAGCAATAATAGGCATTACGAGCGCTTCAATAGTTGAAGTAACTTTGCTCATCTTATCCTCCTCATATAGTATTCTTTAAATTTTATTATTTGCTTTGCCATTGGTTAATTGTATAAAACAAGTCTGAAATGAATAGAAACCCTGTTTTTTCATAAATCAGGGATATCCAAACAGCCTTTCTTACCTCTCATTTGTTGTTAAACAACAGAAAAGAGCGGGAAAAACCCACTCTTTTGCTGCGAACTATCAACAAATTGTTACACTAACAATAGCATATGTCTAGAGCAATTGCAAATGTAGCTACTCGCCATTAGAACAACGATAGCTGGTTTGCATCAGGCAGTCCTTCTAAACAGCCTAGCTGATCCATGTACTCGATTAGCGTTTTCGATACGCGACCACGGCGCTGTAAATCTTCCTTCGATAAAAACTCACCGTCTTCACGTGCAGCTACAATTTGCTTCGCCACATTCGTCCCAAGCCCTGGAATCGCATCGAATGGCGGAATTAAAGCATTGCCATCAATAACAAACTCACTGGCTGTTGAACGATAAAGGTCAACTGACTTAAAATGCATACCTCGTTCACACATTTCAAGCGCTATTTCCAGCACAGTCAGTAAGTTCTTTTCTTTCGGGCTGGCATCTAAGCCCTTCATATTAATTTCATCAATTTTCGTTCGAATCACAGCAGGTCCTTGCTTCATTGCAATTAAATCAAAATCATCTGCACGCACTGTAAAATACGCCGCATAATACAAAATTGGATGATGCACTTTAAACCATGCAATACGCACCGCCATTAAAACGTAGGCAGCTGCGTGGGCTTTCGGGAACATATACTTAATTTTTTTACACGAATCAATATACCATCCCGGCACTTTGTTTTTCAGCATCTCCTCTTCCATATCATCCGTCAAACCTTTTCCTTTACGCACAGACTCCATAATTTTAAAGGCGAATGCTGGCTCTAATCCTTGATAAATTAAATACACCATAATATCATCACGACAGCCAATTACTTCTGATAATACACATGTACCATTTTTAATCAGCTCTTGCGCATTTCCTAGCCATACGTCCGTTCCATGCGATAATCCTGATATTTGTACAAGCTCACTAAATGTAGATGGCTTCGTTTCTTCTAACATTTGACGTACAAAGCGTGTGCCAAACTCTGGAATACCAAGCGTCCCTGTTTTTGTACCAATTTGCTCTGTTGTCACACCAAGCGATTCCGTCGTACTGAAAATTTTCATCACTTCTGGATCATCTGTCGGAATCGTCTTTGGATCAATGCCTGATAAATCTTGCAACATACGAATAACGGTCGGATCATCGTGCCCGAGTATATCAAGCTTTAAAATATTATCATGGATAGAATGGAAATCGAAGTGCGTTGTTTTCCATTCTGCATCTTGCGCATCTGCTGGATATTGCACAGGCGAGAAATCATAAATATCCATATAATCAGGTACAACAATAATTCCCCCTGGATGTTGCCCTGATGTTCGCTTTACCCCTGTACAGCCTTGTACAAGCCGATCCACTTCTGCTCCTCTGAAATTTAAGTTATGATCGTTCGCATAGCCTTTTACATAGCCATACGCAGTTTTCTCTGCTACCGTGCCAATCGTTCCTGCACGATAAACATAGTCTTCACCAAATAGCACTTTTGTGTAGTTATGTGCTTGTGGTTGGTATTCACCGGAAAAATATGACGATAGGTAAGCCTTTGAAGTTATCACCAGCTTTTCCCCCGTCCCACACCGTGCATGAGGCTTTCACACTCACACGGCGTTCCATCGTTAGTTTTGTTGAATGTTTAATTTCAACACTAACGACTCGTGCCCTTCCCTCTGAAATGTTTTGTCCTCCGACCTATTGGTTATTCAGTCATCACAGGCATTTCTTCAACGGTACTACAGCACTACTGCCACTCCATCAAAGTACGTTATAACTTACTCAGCATTTCCGTACACCGTCGTCATCGACATGCAACTGTCTCTTACGTTAGGAGCTTCACACGTTCCACTATTTCTATCTGTACATCTTCCCTTAGGTTCCCCCTAAATTCCGCTAGGCTTGCATGTGCCTGTAACACAAGATGGATTTTCATAACCAAACGCTTACTCATCCATACCTAGAAGCCCTAATTTGGACCCCGTAGCATTTCTACTACGTGACATTCACGAAAAGTCAATCGAGGATTCGTCCCAGTGATTCTACTGATTCTAACCATAGAAAGTTTATAGACACCAGACCTATCATTCACAGGATTACTCCTTTTCCACAGCCGTACTGTTTGGGTGAACTTCAGCCTACTTTAACGAGCTTCATACAAGTTTCAGTTTTGCAGTCATCCGCTTGCATGTCGTAGCTTCAGCGAGTGTGTTTCGGGACGTTACTCCTTCATTCCACACTTCGAAATAGCAGTTCTACCAATAATGGTGGCTAGTCTTTTCAACTAGCAACGTGTCGCACTCAAATCGATGTCAGGTACCTTGTCTCCCTTGAATCCAAGGAAGGTTTCAAATGGAATGTCTTGCCCATCTTTTTTATAGGGTGTGCCGCACTCAACGCAGTCTTTATTCGGTAAGTCAAAGCCTGAGGCCACAGAGCCGTCGGCGATAAACTCCGAATGCTTACAGCTTGGGCAAATATAATGTGGTGGCAATGGGTTTACTTCCGTAATTTCCATAAAGGTTGCCACTAAGGAAGACCCTACCGAACCACGTGAACCTACTAAATAGCCATCCGCTAACGATTTTTTCACAAGCTTGGCAGAGATTAAATAAATAACGCCGAAACCATGACCCAAAATGGATTTTAGCTCTTTATCAATACGTGCCTGTACAATTTCAGGTAATTCCTCACCATAAATTTGGTGCGCCATTTCATAAGTTAAATTTGTTACTTCATCGTCGGAGCCTTCGATTTTTGGCGTGTATAAATCATCTTTAATCGGCTTGACATCGCCAATCATATCTGCGATTAATTGTGTATTTGTCACGACGATTTCCTCTGCTAAATCAGGGCCTAAAAAATCAAACTCTGCAAGCATCTCATCCGTCGTTCTAAAATGCACCTTCGGCAAAGGATAACGATTTAATGGATTCGCACCACCCATTGAGCCAATTAAAATTTGACGAAACTTACCATCCGTTTCATCTAAATAATGAACATTACCTGTCGCTGCTACAGGAAGATTTAATTTTTTACCTAGCTTGACAAGCCGACGAATAATATCTTCTAAATTCCATTCATCATGAATTGTTCCACGGTCAATCAGCTGTGAGTATACAGGCTTTGGCTGCACTTCGATATAATCATAAAACTTCGCAACTTGCTCTGCTTCTTCAGGCGTTTTGTTCATAATCGTTTCAAACAGTTCGCCATTTGCACAACCTGAACCAATAATTAAACCTTCTCGATATTTTTGCACATCGCTCTTTTTCAAACGCGGTACACGATAAAATGTTTGTGTGTGTGCAATGGAAACAAGCTTAAATAGATTTTTCAAACCAATTTCATCCGTTGCTAAAATCGTACAATGTGAAGGTCTTGCTTGCTTGTAGCTATCATCTCCCCCAACAAAGCGATTAAAATCATCATGGTATTTAATGCCTTTATCGTGTGCTTCTTTTAATAAATGAAGCATTAGCTCACCTGTTGCCTCTGTATCATAAATGGCGCGGTGATGTTGTGTCAGTTCGACACCATAGCGTTTACAGAGCGTATTTAAGCGGTGATTTTTCAATGTTGGATTGAGCATACGTGACAACTCTAGCGTATCAATAGCAGGGTGCTTATCACTCGTTATACCGTATTTTTGGTATGCGACATATAGGAAGCCCATATCGAACGAAGCATTATGTGCGACAACAATGCTATCGCCAATAAATTCATGAAACTCACGCACCACATCTTCCACTTCTGGTGCATCCCTTAACATATCATCTGTAATATGCGTTAAGTCGATAATATTTGCGGTTAACGGCTTATGAGGATTGGCAAATCGCTCAAATTTACCAATCACTTGACCATTTTGAATTTTGACAGCAGCAAGCTCAATAATCGTGTCATAAACAGTAGATAAACCTGTCGTCTCTACGTCAAAAACAACAAATGTCGCATTTTCTAAAGCAATATGGTCCTCTTCATACGCAATCATTGCGGAAGAATCAACTAAATTTGCCTCTAGCCCATAAATCACTTTAATACCATGCTTTTTCCCTGCTGCATAGGCATCTGGAAATGCCTGCACAACAGCGTGATCTGTCACGGCAATAGCAGGATGTCCCCATTTAGCCGCTTGCCCAATTAATCGATCGACAGGCGTTACCGCATCCATTTGACTCATCGGTGTGTGCATATGCAATTCAACACGCTTTTGTCCTTCTGCTGCAAGGTCTTTCCGTGTTTCCTTTTTAATTTCCACAATATCGCGTGCCATTACAACTAAATCGCGTACAAATGTGTCCATTTGTACAGAGCCACGCACTTTTACCCACATACCTTTTGATAGCTGTGCCATTAATTCAGCATCACTATCATCACGCGAAAACATTTTTACTAAAATCGAATCGGTATAATCGGTCATTTTAAATTCTAATAACGAGCGACCACTTTTCAATATTTTCACTTCCGACATGAAAACAAAGCCTTCTAACACGATAGATCGCTCTTCCTCAAGCACGGAACGAATTTCGACTGTTTCGCTATCTTTAATTTGTGCACCGAGTTGGAAAGGTCGGTCGCTGACAACGGCTTGTGGAGAGGATGCTTTATCTTTCTCACGCTTCGCAAAATCCTCTAAAGCTTGCTGTGCTAATATCGCCTCTTCTTGTCTACGCTGTTCTAAAAACGCCTCATGTGCCTGCTTCATTTCATCTGATTGCTCTACCAATTGGAATTCAAGCGGGATATGCGGGAAACCAAAATGCTGGTAGCTTTCGGATAGCTTATCAGTATATTTTGATTTCAATGACATTTGCTCAACTTCTTGCATCGTTGTGGCAATTAATTTATGTCCTGTCCATTCAGGCTTTTGCTCCATTAATTGATTCTTTAATGGCGGGGACATATCCTCAAGCTGTCGGATGGTTGGCAACCAATAATCTAGTATGAGTTCTTCTGTCACAACAGGTGCAGTTGTCTCAATGGCTAGGGAGACATTCGCTATATGGGAGAATTTCTCCGTTAATCGTGCTATTAATAATTGGTACACTTTATATGGCAAAATATTGTTTAATTTAATAACAAAGCACCAAACTCTATTTTTTTTATGAACAGATAACCTTGTAAGTTCACCATTTTCAAATAATGACATATAAATATCATCCGTTAGTTCCAGTTGCTGTAATAGCGTTAAAAATCTAATTCTTGCCTCTTGTTCGCTGTTCACCGTTATCACCTTCCTCTAGCAAAAAAGAGCAGCCTAGAAAGGTCAAAAACTTTCCAGACAGCTCGCTTTTCTTTAATTCATATCATCCGTTCGTACGGAAAAATTCGCTTAGGCGATCCACAACCTCTTCTTTCGCCCATTCAAATGTTTCGCCTGTGGCACGTACTTTTACTTCTACGATGCCTTCAGCTGCTTTTTTACCAACTGTGATACGAATCGGTAAACCAATTAAATCAGCATCCGCAAATTTTACGCCTGGTCGCTCTGCACGATCATCAAATAATACATCATAACGGTATGATTTTAAAATGCTGTAGAGCTCATCTGCTAATTGGCTTTGTGTCTCGTCTTTTAAATTAACAGGTACTAAATGCACGTCATATGGTGCCACTTGATTTGGCCATACAAAGCCATTATCATCTTGGAATTGCTCTGCAACAGCGGCGAGTATACGAGATACGCCAATACCATAACAGCCCATAATAAATGGCTGTGCCTTTCCTTGCTCATCTAAAAACGTGCCATCCATTTTAGCTGAATATGTCGTGCCAAGCTTGAAAATATGCCCTACTTCAATACCTTCAGCAAATTTAATTGTTCCATTACCATCTGGAGAAAGGTCGCCCTCTTGAATAAAGCGGATATCTTCATAGCTATTAATCGCAAAATCACGTTCTGGATTCACATTCACATAATGGAAACCATCTTCATTCGCACCAGCTACACCATTGCGAATCGATTTAATGGCATGATCTGCAATAACCTTTACTTCAACAGGTAGCTTAATTGGACCAATGGAACCTGGAGCACAATTTAATAAATTTTTAATGTCTGCTTCTTCTGCTAGTTCTACAGATGTAGCGCCTAAAACATTTTTTAATTTAATATCATTAATTTCATGATCGCCACGGGCTAATACGACAACAAGTTCGCCATCCACATTAAATACTAACGATTTAATGCAGTTTGTTGTTTCTGCTGATAAGAGGTTGCTTACCTCTTCAATCGTTTTCGCATTCGGTGTTGCTACTTTTTCTAGCTCTTTTTGCGCTGCACTACTTGCTTTGTATTCTGCAATCACTTCTGCCATTTCGATGTTAGCAGCATAGTCTGACGAATCAGAGTAAGCGATTGTATCTTCACCAATTTTCGATAATACCATAAATTCATGTGTACCTTTACCACCAATTGAACCTGCATCTGCAATAACTGCGCGGAAATTCAAACCAAGGCGTGTGAATATATTCGAGTATGCACGATACATATCCTCATATGTTTCATCTAAGCTTTCTCTCGTTGCATGGAAGGAATAGGCATCCTTCATAATAAATTCACGACCGCGCAATAAACCAAAACGTGGACGCTTCTCATCACGGAATTTCGTTTGAATTTGATAAAGTGTAAGTGGCAACTTTTTATATGATTTAATTTCATCACGTACTAATGTTGTAATAACTTCCTCATGCGTTGGCCCTAATGCGAAATCACGTTCATGTCGATCCTTCAAACGCATTAATTCTGGACCGTATGCTTCCCAACGGCCTGATTCTTGCCAAAGCTCTGCCGGTTGTAATGATGGCATTAATAGCTCAATCGAATTAATAGCTTCCATCTCTTCACGAATAATTTGCTCGATTTTTGTTAATACACGCTTTGCTAATGGTAAATATGAATACACACCGCTCGCATTTTGGCGAACAAAGCCTGCACGTAACAATGTCTTATGTGACTGTACATCTGCATCTGCTGGCGTTTCTCGCAAAGTTGGGATGAATGTTAAACTTTGTTTCATGTATAGTTCCACCTTTAAATTGATTATATAGAGTGAATTTTCAATCCACAGGGCTTTCTTCATACCCTATGGATTATTGATAGAAGTACACAAGCTGAGAACTTCACAGCCTGTAAAACGCTTGTGTAACCAATATCATGTTGAGCTCAATCGGGCTGTTGCTTCCCACTTAAAATTCTTTGACTTCGCTTCAAGTTCTGAAGCAGGTAGCGGATAGTCTTGTAATACAGAATAAATTAAAAGAAAAACTTTTGAATATCGTTCCATGTCACAACAATCATTAAAATCATTAACAAGACAATGCCGACAAAATGTACAAGCCCCTCTTTTTGTCGATCAATCGGTTTACCACGCAGCGCTTCAAAACCGAAGAATAGTAAACGACCACCATCAAGCGCTGGCAGTGGCAATAAATTCATAATCCCTAAGTTCATGCTCAAGGCTCCAGCCCAAAACATTAAATTAAAGATACCGTAAGATGTCGCTTCCTCTGTATATTTATAAATACCAACAGGACCAGAAAGCTCATCAATTGATAACTGAGCTGTCACGAGCTTGATAACCGCTTTAAAAATCATCGTAGCCGTTTCATATGTTAGCTCCCCAGCATAGGCAACAGCCTTCACTGGCGATTTTTCATAAGCACGTGCTGCATAAATGCCGATTTGTCCAACTTTTTCACCTTTATCATTTTCTACAATGTTCGGTGTTAATTCAAATGTTAATCGCTCACCTTGACGCTCAACTTCCATGACCATCGCTTGGCCCATTTTCGCTTGAATTGCCTGTGATAAGTCTTCCCATGTTGAAATTTTATTACCATCAATCGCCGTCACAACATCATCTCGTTGTAAACCAGCGGCACTCGCCACACCACTATCGGCAACTTGAGCAATTTTCGGCAATGATTCATTCGTAGGAACACCTTGTAATAGCCCCATCATTAAAAATAGGAAAAATGCTAAAATAAAGTTAAACAATGGACCAGCAAATATCGCCATTGAGCGCTGTCCAACCGTCTTTGCATTAAATGTACGGTCATAAGGCGCAATGATTGTTTCCTTACCATTTTCAACAATAGATGCTGTACGTGCCACGTTGTAGCGCACTAAATTTTCGTCTTCATCATAGCCTTCAATCCATAGTTCGCGCTCTAAATCCGCACGCTCTACTTCCAGAAATAAAACATTCGGATGTTGGCTATTTTGATTTAAAATAATCTTTTCAACAACATTGTCTTCATTCATTAATAGACCGACACGGTAACCTGGTTGCAATTCAACTGAATCTAAATCATCGCCAGCCATGCGAACATAACCACCGATAGGAAGAAGGCGTAATGTATAAACAGTTTCACCTTTCGTCATACCAAAAATTTTCGGCCCCATACCAATGGCAAATTCTCGTACCATAATGCCTGCGCGTTTCGCAAATAAGAAGTGCCCTAGCTCATGGAAAAATACGAGTGAGCCAAAAATTACGATAAATGCAATAGCTGTTTGCATAATTCCCCACCTTCACATACTTTTTTCTTGCCTCTTACAAAGTTTTCAACATTCTTTTATTTTACCATGTCCAACACAATTTTTCTTGTTTCATTGTCCACATGTAAAATTGTCTCCAAATCAGGTAATAATACATTATTATGTGCATGCATGACGCGTTCAATCAATTCTTCAATCTGTAAAAATGTTATCTTTTCTTGTAAAAATAATGAGACAGCCGCTTCATTTGCTGCATTCATCGCTGTTAACATCGTCCCGCCTGCACGTCCTGCTTCATAAGCAAGCTTTAATGCTTTAAAGCGTTCGAAATCAACTTCTTTAAACGATAATTGACCAATGTGCGCTAAATTTAAAGGTTGTCCACCTTGTAATGGTAGGCGCTCTGGATAGCTAAGTGCGTATTGAATTGGCACGCGCATGTCCGGCGTACCAAGCTGTGCAATCACGCTCGTGTCATGGTATTCCACTAATGAGTGAATAATACTTTCACGATGTAATAATACATCTATTTTATCATATGGCATATTGAATAATACATGTGCTTCAATAACTTCAAGCCCCTTATTCATCATTGTTGCAGAATCAATTGTAATTTTTGCCCCCATTGACCAGTTTGGATGATTTAATGCATCCTTTACTGTAACATGCTGCAACTCTTCTCGACTGCGATCGCGGAATGAACCACCTGAAGCTGTTAAAATTAAGCGTTCGATATTTTTTGGGTTTTCTCCGTTCATCGACTGAAATAAAGCAGAATGTTCACTATCCACAGGTAAAATCGCTGCATTGTATTTACACGCCTCTGCCATTACTAAGTGTCCAGCTGTTACGAGCGTTTCTTTATTGGCAATCGCAATCGTTTTGCCCATACGAATTGCCGCTAAAGTTGATTCTAAACCTACGCTCCCTAAAACAGCATTGACTAACACGGTCGTTTCTGGATGTGTTGCTACATCCACAAGCCCTTGTGCGCCATACGTAATTTCAATATGTGGATATTCCTGCTGCAAACGCCTAGCATCTTCTGCATCCTGTACGGATACAAGCTGTGGCTGCAAGTCATCAATAATTTGCATCGTTGCCTCAATATTACGCCCTGAAGATACAGCAACAAGCTGAAAAGCCTCTTTTTGCGCCTTTAAAATATCAATTGTTTGTAAACCAATAGAGCCTGTTGCCCCTAATAAACTAATTTTCTTCAACTTCTTTACTTCCTTTCATCCATTGCGATTAGCTAACGAAATGCAACAAATTCAATAATGGCAAGACGAATAATAAGCTATCAAAGCGATCTAAAATACCGCCATGTCCAGGCAGTATTGTGCCCGAATCCTTGACATCATAATGACGCTTAATTGCAGATTCTACTAAATCGCCCATTTGCCCAAAGATTGAACTTACGATGACAATGATAATTAGTAGCAGCCATGATATATTAAACGGTACAATGAGCTGCATAATAACAGCTGCCATTACTGCGACTGCTATCCCACCTACAAAGCCTTCTACCGTTTTATTTGGCGATATTTCTGGCCACAGTTTATTTTTACCGAAACGACGACCGATAAAATACGCACCCGAATCGGTTGTCCAAACAATTAATAGCGCAAAAATAACAAATACTAAGCCCGCTTCACGTGTTTCAATAAAATAATAAAAGCCGATTCCCACATAAAGCGTGCTTAAAATAACAAATGCTACATCATCAAATGTAAAATGATTTTTCACAATAACTGAATAGACAAGCAATAAAATAACAGCAATAATAAGCAATTCAAATTTTGTATAGCTTGTTATTTCTATTATTTTTGCAGCAAAGTTTTTCGGTAGTAAAATCGTAAACAATGTGAAGGCACCGAGTATTCCTGGTACAGAAAAAATCGAAATGCCTTTCATTTTTAAAATTTCATATAATCCTACTGCTGCCATTGCGTACACTAATAGTGTGAACGGTAATTGACCATAAACGACGAAAGGAATAAATAACGCCGCTGCAATCACTGCTGTTATAATTCGTTGCTTCACTACGATTCTTCTCCTTTCAGCCCACCATATCGCCTATTTCGCTGCTGATATTGCTGGACTGCCTCTAATAAACATTGCTCATTGAAATCTGGCCAAAGCGTATCCGTAAATAAAAATTCAGTATAGGCTAGCTGCCACAACATAAAATTACTTAAACGTACTTCTCCACTTGTACGAATTAATAAATCTGGTTCCGGTAAATGTGCTGTCATTAGATGTGCCGTAATATGCTCTTCTGTCACTTCATCAATGGCTAAATGACCTGCTGCCACTTCTCGCATCATCTGTTGCATTGCCAAGACAATCTCCGCGCGACTTCCATAGTTCATCGCAAAATTTAAAATTAAGCCTGTATTATGCTTTGTCGTATTCATCGCATGTTGCAAAGCTTTTTGTGTATGTGTAGGAAGACTTGCAAAATCACCAATCATTTGCACGCGAATATTGCGCTCCATCAGCTCTGGTAAAAAGGAATTAAGAAATTGTTCAGGCAGCCCCATTAAAAACTCAACTTCTGCTTTAGGACGCTTCCAGTTTTCCGTTGAAAACGCATATAATGTTAAAATTTCAACACCTAAATCACAAGCATAACGCGTAATTTTACGTACCGTTTTCATTCCCTCGTGATGTCCAGCAATTCTTGGCATTGATCGTTTCTTGGCCCATCTGCCATTGCCATCCATAATAATTGCAATATGCGAAGGGACCTCTACATCAAGTAAGCTCTTGCTATTATATTCGATTTCATTTTTATTTGATTTTCTTCCTAAAAGCTTTTTAAACATAGCCCATTCCCCCAACTACTTGCATATCGGACATATTTATCATATCAAAAAGAACTTTCCATGTCCTTTTATTTCTTATCCATTCAATTATTATGAACAACACAACAGTCAACCTTTGACTAATCATTGTTTTTATAAGTATGTAATAATTTATGATAAAACCTCTTTGCTTACGACTTTTATCTTTAATAATCAATTATACCTCAGCATAATTGCATCGGGATTTTGAATTGTGCTTGCACTTAGTAGAAGTTAAATACGCGTTAACTAATATGCTTCGTGCAAGTCACCCTTTGATATCTGCCGGAGGCTTAACTTGATTCAGCAAAAAAATTTGCTGAATCAAGTTAAAAAGGCGTCCTGTTTGAAAGGACGCCTTAATTTAATTAAAGTTCTATCGTCATTATACAGATAAAATTTCTTGTTCTTTTTCTTTTGTTACATCATCAACTTTTGCGATAAATTCATCTGTTAACTTTTGAATATCGTCGCCATAGCCGCGTAAATCATCCTCTGTAATGTCGCCGCCTTTTTCAAGCTTTTTCAAGTCGTCATTCGCATCACGACGTACATTACGCACAGCGATTTTTGCCTCTTCAGCTTCTTTTTTCACTTGTTTCACAAGCTCTTTACGACGTTCCTCTGTTAAGGCAGGAATCGCTAAACGAATGACTGTCCCATCATTTGTTGGCGTAATCCCAATATCAGATTTCATAATCGCTTTTTCGATTTCGCCTAAAATTGATTTATCATAAGGTGCAATCACTAAAAGACGAGCTTCTGGTACAGATACCCCTGCTAATTGATTAATTGGTGTCGGTGCGCCATAGTAATCTACAGAAATACGATCTAATAGTGAAGCATTCGCACGTCCAGCACGAATCGATGCTAATTCACGTGAAAATGCACCTAAAGATTTTTCCATTTTATCTTTTGCTTGTTGTAAAACTTGCTTTGCCATTATGAGTTCCTCCTAACAACAGTTCCAATTTTTTCGCCAAGTACGGCGCGTTTAATATTTCCTTCTTCCATTAATGAGAATACTATTAATGGAATGTCGTTGTCCATACATAAAGTAGAAGCCGTTGAATCCATTACTTGTAAGCCTTGTTGAATAACGTCTAAGTATGTTAGTTCGTCATATTTCACAGCATCTGGATTTGTTTTTGGGTCAGCTGAATAAACGCCATCCACATTATTTTTCCCCATCAAAATCGCTTCAGCATCAATTTCAGCAGCGCGCAATGCCGCCGTTGTATCTGTAGAGAAGAATGGGTTACCCGTTCCTGCTGCAAAAATAACGACACGCTTTTTCTCAAGATGACGTACAGCTTTACGACGAATGTATGGCTCTGCAACTTGTGTCATCACAATTGATGATTGAACACGTGTTTCAATGCCTAATTTCTCTAATGCATCTTGTAATGCTAAAGAGTTCATAACAGTTGCTAGCATGCCCATATAGTCAGCAGCAGCACGATCCATGCCCATTTCACTGCCTACTTTGCCGCGCCAAATATTGCCTCCGCCTACTACAACAGCTACCTCTACGCCAAGGTCCACTACTTGCTGCACTTCTGCTGCTACATCTTTAATTATTTTCGGCGCTAATCCGAAGCCAGCTTCTCCAGCTAACGCTTCACCGCTTAGTTTAATTACTACACGTTTATATTTTGGCACACTCATAGTAAACCTCCGTCACTTGTATGTTAATTGAATTTCCCTTGAAAAATAGGGAACACGCTGGTGCTGTGCTCCCTAAATGTAGTTCTCGAGTTGAGATATAAGATTAGTTACCTTTAACTTGGTTCATTACTTCTTCAGCAAAGTTATCTTCGCGTTTTTCGATACCTTCACCTACAGCATAACGAGTGAATGCAGTTACATTACCACCAGTTGATTTTACGAAGTCACGAACTTTTTGGTCAGAGTTTTTAACGAAAGTTTGGTCAAGTAAGCAAACGTCTTCGAAGTATTTACCAAGACGACCTTCTACCATTTTCGCTACGATGTTTTCTGGTTTACCTTCATTTAAAGCTTGCTCAGTTAATACTTTACGCTCACGCTCAACTTCTTCTGCAGAAACTTCGTCACGAGATACATAAGTTGGGTTGATTGCAGCAATGTGCATTGCAACATCTTTTGCAGCTGCTGCATCTGTAGAACCTTCTAAAGTTACTAATACACCGATGCGACCGCCCATGTGTAAATATGCACCAAATGCATCAGCATCTGTTTTTGTTTTTAATTCAAAGCGGCGTAAAGAGATTTTTTCGCCGATTGTAGCTGTTGCTTGAGAAATTTGGTCAACGATTTTCACGCCGTCTTTTTCAAGTTCTAAAGCAGCTTCTACTGATGCTGGTTTAGCAGCTAATAATTGCTCAGCTAAGCTAGAAACTAATACTTGGAATTTGTCGTTTTTTGCAACGAAGTCTGTTTCAGCGTTTACTTCTACAAGAATTGCTTCGTTACCTTGTTCTAAAATATAAGTAGTACCTTCTGCAGCGATACGGTCAGCTTTTTTACCAGCAGCAGCTAAACCTTTTTCACGTAAAAAGTCGATTGCAGCTTCTAAGTTACCTTCCGTTTCTACTAACGCCTTTTTACAGTCCATCATACCAGCGCCAGTTTTTTCACGTAATTCTTTAACTAATTGTGCAGTGATTGCCATTTTGAGTGTGCCTCCTTGAAATGTATATAAAATTATTGTTGTACTCTCTAAAAAAGGTGATAAGAGGGATCAGCCACTTATCACCATTGTGTAAAAGGAAATGATTACTCAGCAGCTACTGCTTCTTCAACAGCTGGAGCTTCTGATTCACCTTGTTTAGACTCGATTAGCGCATCAGCCATTTTTGCAGTTAATAATTTAACAGCGCGAATAGCGTCATCGTTAGCAGGGATTACGTAGTCGATTTCATCTGGGTCACAGTTTGTATCAACAATACCTACTAGAGGGATGTTTAATTTACGAGCTTCCGCAACAGCAATACGCTCTTTACGTGGATCTACTACAAACATTACGTCTGGAATAGCTGTCATATCACGGATACCGCCTAAGAATTTCACTAGACGCTCATGCTCTTTTTTAAGTTGGATAACTTCTTTTTTAGGAAGAACAGCAAAGATTCCTTCTTCTTCCATTTTTTCGATTTCTTTCATACGTGCAACACGTTTTTGAATTGTACCGAAGTTTGTTAATGTACCACCTAACCAACGTTGGTTGATGTAGTAGTTACCTGAACGCTCAGCTTCTTCTTTGATTGCTTCTTGCGCTTGTTTTTTAGTACCAACGAAAAGAACTTTACCACCATCTTCGCCAACTTGACGCATGAAGTCATAAGCCTCTTCTAATTTTTTAACTGTTTTTTGTAAATCGATAATGTAGATACCGTTACGCTCAACGAAGATATATTTCTTCATTTTTGGGTTCCAACGGCGTGTTTGGTGACCGAAATGTACACCAGCTTCAAGTAATTGTTTCATTGAAATTACTGACATGTTTAGTTCCTCCTAATTGTTTGGTTTTTTTCCTCCGCATTTATCATCTGCAACAAGCAACCCTATAAAATAGAGCACCACTTACTACATCAAAATGCGTGTGTATTGTTAACACCGCTATATAATATACCATGTATTTTGAAGGCTTGCAAGTATTTTGGTAGATACCTCATAATTGCCTGCTGTTTAATAATGAAAGCTCAAAGCATCGTTGATTTCTACTGCGGGGACGCTTTCCACGGGCGTGGGCTACAACTAATTTTTTCGGCTAATGCTGAAAAAATGGATTTTCCGCCCACGCTGTTCCCGTAGGAGTCGCGCCCTCTACTCCAATCAACTAGAGAGAGCTTTAATCCTATAAATAACTAGAATTCACTCCATCTGTTATTTCATGGAGTTAATAATTTCTATAACACCATCTACCGTTATTTGATTAACACTCGCCTTATCTATAAAGAAAGCATATTGTAAGCCCTTTTTCTTAATAATAAATGTATCGAGCTTTGTATCATTCTTATAATAAAGAACTTTATTTCCATCACTTAATTTTATTGTTTCAGGAACTGTAGCAGATGTTAAAGAATTATCTGTAGGAAAATCTTTTAAAATGGATATTTTATATCGAACATTACCAAATTTTTCATCTAAATAAGTTACCTCTAGTCTAGAGAATTCTCCATTCTCTTCAAACTTCCCTAAAAGATGAGTAAATGTAATTGAAGGAAGACGTATTGGTAACTCAATATCTTTGTTAAAGTGATTTTCTGCTTTCCTAACAGCTTCACTCAATTCAGTATAACCATTGTCTAAATAGAGTTTATTAGCATCATACCATCCTTCTGTTTCAATATTTTTAGCAATTGCAAGATGATTGTTTCCCATGAATAAAAAGAACAAAAGAAATAAATATTTTTTTATCACTTGATTGATCCTCCATTTTAAATTTTCTAATTAATTTCCCCTAAAAAGAAGGGATTATTTATCT
>NZ_PYWN01000100.1 GCF_003049505.1 Metasolibacillus meyeri | reverse complement strand
GAAACCGCAGATAAATCATGGAAAAGCGCAGATATCTCGGGGAAACCGCAGATATCCCGAGGAAACCGCAAATATCTTAAAGAAAATCTCGTACACTCTAGAAAAAGTGCCATCTTGTGTCTAGAGAGGGGAAATATGTTGTAACAAATCCAAACTTCAACCGTCTATTACTATAAAGGGGAGGGATATGTAGTGAGGCTACTTTCAATTATAGGGCTAACAATGCTACTAACCGCTTGTAACATGGCGCAGCCACAAGAAGAACCATCGGATCCGATACTAAACCAAGCAACAGCGCAAGTAGAGCAGCAACCGTTCACATTAAAGCTTGTATCTGAAAAGGAGCAATATAAGGTAGGGGAGCAGCTAATGATTCAAGCAGAGCTCATTTATGATGGAGATCAGGAAGAAATCACGATTGCACATGGTGGCTCTTGGCTGCTTTTAGAGACGACAAATGTAACAAAAAACTATCATTTTGGAGCAGCAATGAATGAGCCACTTATTTATACAAAGTTGACAAAGGGAGAGCCGTTAATAGAGCCTTATCATTTTTCTGGTGGTACCTTTATGAAAGGGCAAGAAGGCAAGCCTTATAGTGATAAAGTATTTCAGCAAATGGCTAAAATGGAATTTCCCCCAGGCCAATATGAAATAAAAGCAACTACCCATTTTGATTTAGAAGGAAACAAACACAAATTAGAGACGCATATTGTATTTGAAGTAGTGAAATAAAGTTGACGTACAGGATGTGTGAGTGGCAGCGTTGTCATATGGATGTGACGCTTTTAACCGACCTCATCTTCCACTGATTATTAGTCGAATGAACGGACACCACCTATCTTTTTTGTTTTGCCTAGTTGCTGCCGCTCCGCTTACGGCATAAAAAAACTGACGGAAAATTTTTCCGTCAGCTTTTTGACATTACCATAAATTATTGAAGCCTTTTGAGCCAGGTGGTGCGTTTTGAATAATATCAATGATAGGCACTGTGTAAGCGAAAATGATTAACGCTACTAAAATAACGCCCCATACTTTGAAGTTTTCAAGAATAGCAGGTGTTTTTTCGGCACCAGGTGATAGTTCCGCTAGTGGGAAATCTTGCTCGCCTTTTGGTGCGAAAAATGCTAATTGAATAACAAGGTACGTAATCAAAATGATGGCGATGAATAAAATTGTTCCACCAACAGCTTGTGCGATTTGGTAGGAAATCCATTCTGTTGCTTGTGCTGCACCACCGTACTCGGAGTATTCAGAGCGACGTGGAGCACCGCTAAGTAAACCGACGATATGCATTGCACTCGACATAATGAACATACCTGTTGCCCATAAAATACCAACAACAATACCTAGGAAGTTGAGTTTCTTCGTTAAAACACGACCTGTTAAATGTGGAATCAACCAGAATGCCACACCAAAGAATGTTAAAACAACTGTTGTTGCCACAGTTAAATGGAAGTGACCCGTAATCCAAATCGTGTTATGAACGAGCTGGTTCATTTGGTGGGATGCGTTGACGATACCGCCAGCACCACCAGGAATGAATGCGACCATCCCGATGAAAGGTAATAAGAATCGGCTATCTTTCCAAGGTAAAGCTTTAAACCAACCTAAAAGTCCTTTTCTTCCTAATTCACGACCGCGTAATTCGAATGTCGCAAACATGGAGAAGGCTGTTAATAAAGATGGTACGATAACGAAGAATGTTAAGACAACTTGAATGAATTTCCATAATCCGTCGATACCAGGCTCTGTTAACTGATGGTGAATCCCTACAGGAACAGAGAAGATTAAAAATAACATAAAGGCTAGACGTGCTAATGCGTCTGAGAAAATTTTTGCACCGATAATTTTTGGTACAATTGTATACCATGCCATGTAAGCAGGTAATAACCAGAAGTATACTAAGGCATGCCCGAAATACCAGAATAAGGTACGTGTTAATAATACATCGACACGCTCAATTAAACCAAGTGACCATGGTAATAGCATAAATAAAACTTCGATTGCTACGCCTAAAGTTGCTACAACCCATAATAAGTTGTTGACAACAACCATAAAGGCAAGTAGTGGAGATGTTTCGCCTTTATGCTCTTTACGCCATTGTGCATAGCGCATAAATTGTGGTGCACATAATAGCCAGGAGCCAACGACCACTAATGTTAATCCTAAATAGAAAATCCAGTGTGCTTGTAATGGTGCGTAAAACGTATAAAGCACCGTTGCTTCATTTAGCAATACCATAATTGATGCTGCCACTGTTCCAAGTGTCATCAACCAGAAACCTAACCAGCCAATTTTGCGTTGTCCGTCTGTAAGGGGGCCTACTGTGCGACTAATTGCAGCTACTTGGAAGCCCATAATAAAGAATGTTGTTAGAATAAGACCGAGTAATACACCGTGCACTGTTAATACTTGATAATAACCAATACCCCAAGGTAATTTAAATTGACCTGAACGAACTAACACTTGTAATAAACCAGCTAAACCGCCGACAAGCAATGCGATAAATGCAACATACATATTCGCCATTGCTAATTTTGCATCGCGAGGGTCAACCTTCATGATTTTATTCGCTATCGTTTGTTGCATTTGGGTCCACCACCTTTAATGTAGAATACATGAATGCATGCCCTGTACCACAGTACTCATTACACACAACTAAGTATTCACCTGTTTTATTTACGACCGTTGTATATTCAGACACATAGCCAGGCTCCAGCATCATATTGATATTTGTACCAGCTACTTGGAAGCCATGAATAACATCTTTCGTTGTTGCGATAAATTTTACTTTTGCGTCTAGCGGTAATTCAATTTCCATCGGATTATAATTGAAGGCTGATGCAACGAGGACCACTTCATAATCCCAGTCCTTCCCTTCTACTTTATGGACGCCTGGATTATTAAATGGCGCAATATCGTCCACTCTTTCATAATCAATCGTCCATTTCGTATCATTTGGATGTGATCCGCTATGGAAAGCACCGATACCTAAAATCACTAAGAACGCGATTAGCGTACCCGTACCAAACACAAGCCACCATTTTTCATACTTATGTAGGTGCATTTTTTCCAACTCCTTAAACGTTTAGTGTCCTTAAAAACGATCCATAAATAGGCTGAAGCAATAGGCCCATAATAAAATAATGATTCCGCCTAAGGTAAAGGTCATCAAAAGAGTTCCTTTTAAATTGTCTTCTGCCTTTTTCTTTTTTGCCATTACTACCCCTCCTATTATTAGATGTATATTTCGTACTTGTTTTTATCATATAGAAAACTGCCCGTAGACGATGTGATAAAAATCACACTTGCTACTGAATTTTGTGAAAGAAATGTGAAGTATCGAAGAATAATATTGTTGTTAAATTTAGAAAATTCCGCACAAAAAACAGCGAGTAAGCATTTGCCTACTCGCTGTTTTCATCATCAGTCTTCTTCATCATCAATCGTTAATAAAATGGTAAGATCGCCAATGCCATCGATTGTGGCAGGGAGGCGGAAAGCATGCTGGAATCCGTAAAGTTTTGTATGTCCAACCATAACTGTAGGAGGTGTGATATCAAGCTCTAAATTTTCAGTGCCTGCGTGTGTACAAAGGTTGCCAGCAATCATATTACCAAGCTCACCTGTAAATGATTCAAGCATTGCCCCTTCAAGTGGCATGCCAAACATTGAAGCTCCAATTGAGCCAAATGTTTCTGGTTTACTATCAATAATGATACGCCCTTTTAAGTCCCCAACTAAACCGATAAGAACACCCATTTCTTGCTGTATGTATGGTTCCTTTGTAAGGGAGGGGGATTGAACATCTATATCCATTGGTAAAATTGTCTTTAAGGAATGGATTGTCCCATTTAAAATCGTTTGTACATGCTTCGAAGTACTCATTCTATACCACATCCTTTCTACTTTATTTCATAGTATCATGAAAATGTCGAAAAATATAGAATACAATGCTAATTGACGGCAAACAAAAAACATTAGTATAATAAGTATGAAAATGATTCTCATTATCGCGCTAAGTGAGGTGTGCCGTATGGTTTTTACGATGGTTGGTATCGTAGTTGTTATTTATGTAGCAATCGGCTCCTATGTGTTGAAAAATACAACGAAATCTATGTAAACGCAATGTTAAAATATTTAAAATTTCAAAATGACGAGGGCTGTCTGAAAAGTGGTATGTGATCTGCTTTTTAGGCGGCCTTATTTTGCTTAAATAGTGAAGTTTTTGAATAAACTAAAACTTTAAACCGTAGAGATTTTCTTCAACCTAGACAGGGTGTTAAAAGGAAAGAACTTAAAATTGTTAGCCTACCGATACAGTCTTAAGATGACGGATAGTGCCTGTTAATGCGCGATAAATCGTGGTACTATAGAAGGTGAAACTTCAATCAATGGGTCTAGCCGCATAGATTGGTGAATGATGAGATAATTATATGAATAAAGGGGCATTACAGTATAATGGAAGTTTTTGAGCAACAATTGCAAGAGCTGCTTCAGCAATCAGCAATTCAATACATAGTTTATAAAAATAATGAAGATACCGAGCGTATGGAAAAACTTGATTTATTTGCGCGCAAAATTTTACAAAAGGAATATGTGATTGGCTTTGCAGGGCATTTTTCTGCGGGTAAATCAAGCATGATTAACGCTTTGTCAGGGGAAGATATTTTAGCAGCAAGTCCGATTCCAACAAGTGCCAATATCGTCAAAGTGCATAAGGCAGAAGAGGATTATGCGATTGTTTATATGCACCATGAGAAGCCCGTTAAATTTGAGGCAGGCTATGATTTTAAAACAGTGAAAGAGCTTAGCAAAAATGGCGAGCTTGTATCACAAATCGAAATTGGGCATAGCGGTTCAAATTTACCGTTAGGTGTAACCGTGATGGATACACCTGGTGTTGATTCAACAGATGATGCGCATGCGATGAGTACAGAATCAGCGTTACATATTGCAGATATCGTCTTTTATACGATGGACTATAACCATGTGCAATCAGAATTAAATTTTCAATTTACGAAGCAATTGATGAAATATAATCCGAACGTCTATTTAATTGTCAATCAAATTGATAAGCACCGTGATGCGGAGCTATCTTTTGACGACTTCCGCAATTCAGTGCATCAATCGTTTGCAGCATGGGGCGTAGAGCCGAAAGATATATTCTTTACTTCATTAAAGGATAAGGAGCATCCGCATAATGATTTTGCGAAAGTGAAAAAAATCGTCATGGATTCGATGAATGATTGGCAGGAGCAGCTTGTATCAACAGCGAAAAATACATTGCAAAAGCTACACCATGAGCACGAGGCTTATTTAACACAGCAAAAACAGGATAGCTTTGAGGAATTTGCGGAGGTGCTGCCAGCGGAAGATTGGGAGGCACGTGCAGATATTTTAGAGCAGTATGACTATTTAACGCGCCAAACGACGCTATTCTCCTTTGAGGAATGGCAGCAAACATTTGATGAAAAACGCAAAGATTTATTAGCGAATGCCGCAATTATGCCAGCGGATTTCCGTGAGAAATTGCGCAGCTATTTAGAAAGCAAGCAGGAAAACTTTAAGGTTGGCGGCTTATTTAGTGCGAAGCGCAAAACAGCAGAGGAACGAGAGCGCCGTATAGAAGAGGCGAATAGTGCCTACCAAACGATTGTACAGTCGCAAATCATTGGACATATGAAGGCATTGATGAAGGAAGCTTTGAAAAATGTTGGTGCTTTAAATGAGGAGCGTGCGGTAGCGATTGATCAGCATGATTTTGCACTACCATTTTCGTTAATTGAGGAGCAAGTACAGTCAGGTGCACTTGTAACTGGAGATGCTTTACTGAACTTTGCCAATCGTGTGGCAGAAGCGACGAAGCGATTTTTCGTGCGCGCCACAGATGCATGGTTAGAGGAGCAAAAGCCATTATTATCACAAATAGCAACAGAGGCAAGTGCGCCAGTGAAATTAAAGACAGCGGCACTTCAGCCGAAAGTCGATGCCATTCGCCAAATTCAGCAATATGATGAGCGCAAGGCCTATAGCAAGCAGGAAATGAAGCAGGCGAAAAATGAAACGCGCGCTATCGCCAAAACACAGACAGCCGCATGGCAGCGAGCTTTCGAGCAAGCGCTTGCTGAAATTCGTCCATTTAGCGAGGAAATGCTTGCACCAAAAGAAGAAAAGCAAATTGAGGAGCAGTTTGAGCAGCAGCAAACAGGCGTTGCGAGCTATCAAACCGAGGAAGTCATTCAGCAAGCTTTAAAAACAGCAGAAACGATTGGCAATGTGGAAGGCTTTGCGGAAGTGGCAAGCTTCTTAAAGAAAAAAGTTGACCGCTTGCAAAAGAAGGATTTCACCATCGCCTTATTCGGTGCGTTTAGTGCAGGGAAATCGAGCTTCTCCAATGCATTAATGGGTTCGAAAGTATTGCCTGTCTCACCAAATCCAACGACGGCAGCAATCAATAAAATTCGTCCTGTTACAGCGGAGCATCCACATGAAACAGCGGATGTGCAATTAAAAACAGCAGAGCAATTGCTTGAAGATATTCAAGGCTCGTATGCAGCAATTGGCTTAACGGTTTCATCGTTGGAGGAAGCCTTTACACACGCTGAGGAAGGCTTAGCTGTGAAGTTGGTTGATGAACGCTTGAATGTGCACAAATCATTTATTCGTGCATATGCGGAAGGCTATAGCGAGTTTAAAGGGCAGCTTGGTGAAGTGCTACGCGTTGACCGTGTGCAGTTTGAGCAATTTGTTGCACAGGAAAATAAATCATGCTTCGTGGATAATATTGATTTTTATTATGATTCACCGATTACGCGCATGGGTGTGACCTTGGTTGATACGCCAGGAGCAGATTCGATTAACGCACGTCATACAGGGGTAGCATTTGAATATATTCGCAATGCCGATGCGATTTTATTTATTACGTATTACAACCACGCCTTTGCGAAAGCAGACCGTGAGTTTTTAATTCAGCTTGGTCGTGTCAAGGATGCCTTTGAGCTAGATAAAATGTTCTTCGTCGTGAATGCAATTGATTTAGCGAACACGAAAGAGGAAGAGGAAGATGTAAAAAATTATGTGCGCAGCGAATTGCAGCGCTTTGGCATTCGTTTCCCACGTTTATACGGGGTATCGAGCTTACAGGCACTGCGTGAAAAGGAGCAGGCACAAGATTTTGCTTCAGGCATGCGGCCATTTGAAGAGGCATTCCATCATTTCTTAAACGATGAATTGCAAGGGCTTGCGGTTCAGGCGTTACAGGAGGAAGTGGAGAAAGCACATGCCCGCTTACACGATTTAATCGCACAAACAGAGGCCAATCTTTTACGTAAGGATGACCGTTTGGAGGAGCTTACACAGCTTGAGCAGCATATTGACAAAGCATTTGCGAGCGTGCAAACAGCGATGCTGGAATCAGATGCAAAGCAAGAGTTAGACGAGCTATTGTATTATGTTATGCAACGTGTGTACTATCGTTATCCAGATTTCTTCAGAGAAAGCTATAACCCGTCACAGTTTGCCAAAATGCCTGTAGCCACAGCTTTAGAAACCTCATTAAAAGAAGTGCTACAAGCATTAAGCTTCGACTTTGCACAGGAATTGCGCGTAACGAATTTCCGATTGGCACAATTTGTGGAGAAACGCATCGGTGAGCGCTTTAAAGAAGAGGCACGTAGCTTGAAGGAAATGAACAATAGCTTTGCCTTTATTGCTTATGAGCCAGCACAGCCGGCGATGTTAGAGTTTGCAGGACCGTTTGCAGAGCATAGCAAGTACGCTTCCGTAAAATCACATTTTAAAAATGTTAAAGCCTTCTTTGAAAAAAATGACAAAGAGCATTTGAAGGATGCGTTAGAGCAACTAACAAAACCTGATGCGCAAAGCTATTTAGACACGGAGAAAGCAAAATTAAGCGAATGGGCGGCACATTATGTAGCAACAGAGGCGCATGCATTAGCCGCGTATATACGCACACAAGCACTAGAGCAAATTGCAACAGAGCGCCGCTTATTGCAGGAGGATAGTGCGTTAGGTGAATGGAAGGAAATTTACGCTCAGTTAGAGTGCCAGGCACGCAAACAATTCTGACAATTTCAAAGGGGAGGGAAATGTTCATGGCAAAAGTATTTGTAACTGTTGATGAAACACAAGATAACGCTCGCTTTATTGATACGCGCTTTTCCTTGCTGGATGCAGAGGAAGGTCAGCAATTATTTACTGAAGGTCATATTAAAGGGGCGGTTTATTGGGATTTAAATCGCGATTTAGCGGATATGGCAAGTACGGAAGGACGCCATCCTATGCCTAAAAAAGAGCAGCTACAGTCGTTATTCGAGCGTAGCGGCTTGCGCTATGAAGAGGTTATTTATGTGTATGATCAAGGCGGTATGCCATTTGCGACACGCGCTTGGTATATGCTGAAATATGCAGGCTTCTCGCATGTGTATATTGTCAATGGTGGCTTCAGCGTATTAGCAGAAAAGTTTGAAGTGACAACGGAGCGAGTGAACTATACACCGACAGCATTGCAGTTGCAATGGCAGGAACAGTTATATGCGACACGCGCGGATGTGAAAGCAATTGTCGATGGCAAGGAACAGGCAACACTGTTAGATGCACGTGCGGCTAATCGTTATCGTGGAGAACAGGAGCCGCTTGATCCTGTTGCAGGACATATTCCAACAGCGAAAAACTTTGATTGGGAGCAGGTGAAGGCAGGTACTTCACTTGTGGTGCCAGAGGAGTTACTAGCAAAAGTGGCGCAGGATGAGGAAGTCGTTGTGTACTGTGGCTCAGGTGTCACGGCATCCCCGTTATTTGCGGTGTTGACAGAGGCTGGCTATGAGCATCTACGTCTGTATGTAGGCAGCTATAGCGATTGGATTACTGCGTATGATGTGGAAACAGGAGAAAATAAATAATATATGGACTGTTCTGCAACGAGATGTTGTGGAACAGTTTTTTAGCATGATTTAGGTCAATTAACCGTTGGCGCATGTCGTACCGATTTTAGGCTAACTCTAGTATGTGCAAGTTCAAAAAAATCTGAACTAGCGTTAGCCGAGGTATAATTGATAGTATAAGGATGGAAGTTCGTGTTAAAATAAGGATAACAAAAGCTTAAATAAGAAGATGAATGAAAAAGCAAAGGTTATTAAGAAGCAAATAGAAAAAAGCAGGGCTGAGATGCTTAAAGAAGGATTAGTTGGAGCGATAATTGCAAAACTCGCACAATAACCGATTGAGCAGATTCAAGAAATTTGAAGTAAAAGCCAATCTATAGTTGGAGGAGCTGCCAAAAAGGAGGTGGCTCCCTCTTTTAACAATAAAAATGAATAATGATTCATTGTGGGGAGGAAGAATATATGTTACTCAAAAAACACTTTGAACAAGGGACAGTGAATGGTGTAACTTACGGCAATGGCACAGTTGCTTTTCAAGGCGTGAAACTCAATGTCTATAGCTATATTGTAGATGGCGTATGTATTGATACAGGAGCGCAGTCTTTGCGCAAAGCGTTTCAGCCTTTTTTAACAGAACAGTCCTTTGAGCAAGTCGTATTAACGCATCATCATGAGGACCATTCGGGCAATGCTGCTTTTTTACAGCAGCGTGGTGTACCTATTTATATAGAAGAAAGTTTGATTAAGGAGTGTTCGGAAAAAGCAGCATACCCCTTTTATCGCAAGGTGTTTTGGGGGGCACGTAAACCGTTTCAAGCACAGCCGCTTGCAAGTACGTTTACCTCAAAAAGTGCTACATGGGAAGTGATTCCCACGCCAGGACATGCGATTGATCACGTGTCGTTACTGAATAAGGAAACGGGGCAATTGTTTACGGGCGATTTATATGTGATGACAAAAACGAGACTTATTTTAAGAAATGAAAGTATCCCAACGATTATTCAGTCGTTGCAAAAAGTGTTAGCCTATGATTTTGAAGATGTTTTTTGTTGTCATGGTGGCTTATTGACAGATGGCCGGAAAGCGCTGCAGGCGAAGGCAGATTATTTGTTAACGTTGCAGGAGAGGATTTTTTCGCTCCATATGCAAGGTTTGAGCGTTAAAGAAATTGATCAACAGTTGTTTTTAAAAAAATATCCGATTACTCGTTTTTCGCGCGGTGAGTGGGATTCACAGCATATTGTGACATCGATTTTGAAAGATGCCAAATAAAAATAAAGTTTTTGTGTAACCTTTTTGAATATGCCACGACTAATACTGTGAAACGTATTTAAAGGAGAGACATAAATCATGAAAAAAGCAATGACAATGGCGTTAACCGCTACGTTAGCGACGAGTGCAATCACAGCACCGTTAGCATTCGCACAGGATAAAATAGAGCCAATTTCAGATGAAGTGACAGAAGAAGTAGCAACAAACTTCATAAAGCTAACAGGAAAATTAGGCAAAATTGACAAGCGTGACAGCGGTATTTTATTTACGACAATTGAACAAGGTGATGAAATTTTCTCATTAACAATTGACGAAAATACACTTGTTTTGGACAATACAGGTAAAAAAGCAGAATTAAAAGAAGGCTTAGCATTTACAGCATTCGTTAACAAAAACAAGCCGATGCTAGCTATCTACCCACCGCAATATACACCTGAAGTTGTTGTAGTGGAAACAAGTGATATGGGCATTGTGGAAGTTGGCACATTTGATAAAGACTTCGTCAACAAAGAAAATACATTAAAGCTAAATTTATCTGAGGAGTCACAAATTACAAACTTAGCTGGTGAGCAAGTAAAGAAAGAGGATATAATTGGAAAAGAAGTAATCGTCTTTTACGGTCCAGCAACGTTCAGCATTCCAGCGCAAACGAGCCCATATAATGTGGTTGTTTTAGAAACTGAGGAAGAGGTTACTCAACCAGAAGAAATAGTAGGTGGCTTTATTGAATTCACAGGTGAAATTGGCGACATCGTTACACGTGAAAATGGCACACAATTAGTAGTAAACGATGATAAGGAAAATCCGTTCAATTTAGCTATTGATAAAGAAACTGTTGTATTAGACAATACTGGCAAAGAAGTGAAGTTAACAAAAGGAATGAAATTTACAGCATATGTAGATAGCACAAAACCTGTTATTTTAATTTATCCACCACAATATGCTCCAGAGGCAATTATTGTTGAGACGGAAGAAGCAGGCTTTGTAGATGTAAGCACATATGACGAAAATTTAGTTAACAAAGAAAACACATTAAAGCTAAATATTTCCGAAGACACTGTTATTACGGACAGAGCTGGTGAAAAGTTAACGAAAGAGGCTATCGTTGAGCAGGCAGCGTTAGTATTTTATACGGCATCAACAAGAAGCATTCCAGCACAAACAACGCCGTCAAAAGTAATTGTGCTAACGAATAATGAGGAGGCTCCTACACCAGCACCAGCGATTGAAGTGTTAGATGTGATTGCAGAAATAATTGAACAGGATCACTATGAAAGCAATGGTGTGAAAATGGTACCGTTACGCATTTTAGCAGAGAGCCTAGGCTTTACAGTGACATCAACTGGTAAAGGTGCGATTTTAACAAAGGATAATCTTTCATATGAAATTACACGTGATCAAAAGGAATACGCGCACAACCGTGCTATTAAAACGTTTGAAGTAGCACCTGCATTATTGGAAGAAAATAAAACTTATGTACCACAGGCGTTTATTTATAGCTTACGTGGGGAGTAAGAATCATCTTGCCATTTCGTAGAGAAAGCTCTACTTAATGAAATAAATATTTCATATCTTGGCTACCAACCGGTATGAATGGGAAAAGATATTTTACAGTCGTATTTACGGCGTGTAGAATATCTTTTTATTTTCTAAGGCTATTATAGTTCATCAATTACTTTCGTTAGCTTTTGAAGTGCTGATAAAAAATTGGTTAATTCTTCGCGAGATAAACTTGCATAATATTTTTCCGAGAGCTGCTGCGTATATGCGTCTGCTTCTTTTTTATAACATAAGCCTTTTTCGCCTAATTCCACTGAAAATGCGCGCTTATCTTCCGCATGCTGTTTTCTTAAAATATAACCTTCCATTTCGAGTTTTACTAACTGTTGACTGATAGCGCTTTTCGTTATATTCATTTTTTCTGCTAACTCGCTAGGTGTAGAGGAGGGATAGCGAATAATTAATGTTAATAACGCATATTGCTGATTATTTAAATTGAAATTCGTATATGTTCTTTCTTTTTTCTCAAGCAATATCCACAATTCTTCAAGCGTTTGGTTGATTTCCTCGGCGATGTTTTCATTCTTCATACTTGTCTTTTTTTCTCCAATTTTTAGGGTTTAAATAGCTTTTGTATTTTGCTACTACTTCTTTTCCAACAAAGACAGCACCTATCAAAAAGAGGATTTCTCCGACGATGATACAGCCTGAAGCGACAACGGCTTTTGTCGGGGTTGCCAATGGGGTAAACGGTGTAATTAAAGCAGCAATCCACAGTATACCCCACATCATGAGAAGCCCTATGCCAAGTTTAAAAAGCAAGGGCTTTTTTTCATTTGAAACGATTTCTTTTCCCACTGTTAATCCTCCTACGAAATTAATTTAGTTAATTTAACTAAATTATATATCGAAACTGATTTTATGACAAGCTTTTAAAACACAAGCACTTTGTTCAAGTCCTTTATCCTATAAATCCATTTGTTGCAACTGTAACATGATGAATGCTATAAGATTAAGTTAATCTTACCAATCGGCTATTCCCACTGGATAAAAAGGAAAATAAAATGAATTTTTATGTAACTTTTTTGAATGTGCCACGACTAATATTGTGAAACGAGCTTAAAGGAGAGAAATAAATGATGAAAAAAGCAATGACAATGGCATTAACGGCAACTTTGGCAACGAGTGCAATCGCAGCACCGTTAGCGTTCGCACAAAATAAAGTGGAGCCGATTTCAAATGAAGTGACGGAAGAAGTAGCAACAAATTTCATTCAATTAACAGGAAAATTAGGTAAAATTGACAAGCTTGAAAGTGGCGCATTATTTACAACAATTGAGCAAGGTGAGCAAATCTTCACATTAACAATTGACGAAAATACAATCGTTTTAGACAATACAGGTAAAAAAGTAGAATTAAAAGAAGGCTTATCATTTACAGCATTTGTCAACAAAAATAAGCCGATGTTAATGATTTATCCACCACGCTATGTACCTGAAGTAATCGTAGTAGAAACAAGCGATATGGGGAGTGTAGACATTGGTACATTTGATCAAGATTTTGTTAATAAAGAAAATACGTTAAAACTAAATTTATCAGCGGAATCGCAAATAACAAACTTAGCTGGTGAGAAAGTGCAGCAAGAGGATATTGTTGGGAAGGAAGCAATTGTCTTTTATGGTCCAGCAACAAAGAGTATTCCAGCACAAACTAATCCGTATCATGTGGTCGTATTAGAAACTGAAGTGACAAAGGCAGAGGAAGTAGTACCTGTTGAAGAAGCACCAAACTTCGACACATTTGAAGGTGAAATTACAGATATTGTAACACGTGAAAATGGTACACAGTTATTAGTTATTGAAGATGAGGAACAACCGTTTAATTTAACAGTAGATAAAGAAACAGTCGTACTAGATAATACAGGCAAAAAAGTACAATTAGAAAAAGGGATGAAATTTACAGCATACGTAAATATCAATAAGCCTGTCATTTATATTTATCCACCACAATATACGCCAGAGGCAATTATCGTACAAACAGAGCTGCCAAGCGTAGCACAATTAGCTACATTCGATGCAAACTATGTAAGTAACGATAAGATGTTAAAGGTAAATCTTACAGATGAGACAGAAATTGTGAGCTTAACTGGAGAGAAATTAACGAAGGATGCTGTTATTGATAAGCAATCACTTGTCTTTTACACAATTGCTACAGCAAGCATTCCAGCGCAAACAACACCATCTAAAGTGATTGTATTAGGCGAAGAAACTGTGTCAATTACACCAGAGCCTGTCATTCAAATTTTAGATGTGCTACCAGGGTTAATTGCGCAAGATAGCTATGAAATAAATGGTGTAACAATGGTGCCACTACGCGATTTAGCAGCGTATTATGGCTACACAGTGAAATCAACTGGTAAAGGTGCAATCATTACAAAAGGCAATCTTGCCTATGAAATCACACGTGGTCAAAAAGAATACACAGCTAACGGTGTCAAGCAGACCTTTGACGAAGCACCAGTATTATTAGAAGATAATAAAACATATGTGCAACAAGATTTAATTTATATTTTACGTAGCGCGGAATAATTATAGGGAATAGCTGTCTGAGACTTTCAGACAGCTATTTATCTTTTATCCCGTATTAACAGGCTGTAAGACCCCCCACTTCAAAATAGTGAGTGGAACGAAATAGTTAAGTGGGGGATCAACAGC
>NZ_PYWN01000099.1 GCF_003049505.1 Metasolibacillus meyeri | reverse complement strand
AGATGTGTATAAGAGACAGTATTTATCCTTTTTTTCGTTAAATTGAGGTAAGTTTTGCTCGATTTCGCTGATAGATTTCTGTAAACCCTCAATTTCTTGTTTTAATAGAGCAGTTTCAGGCTCAATTTGCTGTTTGAAGCTTGTAAATGATTGAGATAATTCTTTTATTATTTGTGGGATATTGTTTTTTACTTCATTTGATAAATTAGTAAAAGATTGCATAACGCCTTGAGCTTGGGCATTGACATCATCTATTTGTCCTTTTGTATTCGCTGAGAAGTTTGTAATATTTGCTCGCAGTTCCTTGCCTGATTGTGGAGTGGAGAAAACAGTCGCAATTGCCCCACCGATAATTCCTGCAGTTAATCCAATTAAAAATGGTTTCGCCTTCATAAAAGCATCTCTCCTTTAATAAGTTCATATTCTATATTAAACCATTACATATATGGATTATACAAACGATAGAAGCATAACAAAAAGGAGTTATCTCTAGTTAGAGACAACTCCTTAAATTTAAGCGTGTGAAATCGCTGTTTTGAAACTTGAACGCTTTAATAATTTACTAACAATCGGGAAAATAATAGCGAACGCAATTGTATTTAAAGCAGTTGCTGGTAATACAACTGTTACAAATAAAGCGAAAAAATTAATCGGTATTTCTGTTAATAACAAGGCCATTGTTAAAAATGTTGAACCAGAAATAATTGTACCAATCGCGACTAAACTAATTGTCACAGCTACTTTTTGCGCTACATGACGTAAAACGAACACGATGATTAAAAATAAAAAGCCTGTTACTGCTTTATCAATAATATTTGGTACGAAGCCACCTGGGAATGTTGAAAACAGTCCAGAAAGTATGCCAGTGGCAAGCGATAATAAAAATGTTTCCTTAAATGTTGGGAATAATAGAATACCAATAAACATCATTGTCAGCATAAAGTCTGGCTTCATACCACCATTAATGCCTGGGATAATCACATAAAGCGTAGCACCAATCCCAACTAAAAGTGCCATTAATACTAAATTCTTTGTATTCATTTGTCTCGTCTCCTCTAAGCTCATCTAATTTGGTGTTTTCCTAATATGCGCTCATTGCTATTAGCGAAAACTTATATTGATTGTACGGATAAGTGCGTGAAAAAGCAACTAAAACTTTTATCCCGCATTCATGGACAGTAATGTTTTATGTGCCGAAAGCGATAAGAAAAGGTGGGAGATAAACTGTCCATAAAAACTGGTTGGTGAAGGCTAACAATCCGTAGGGATGGGAAAAACCCCACTGATTGAAGTTTCACTTTATAAGAATGATTGAATTGCTTCTGCTGCCTCTGTTAATTCCTCACGTGAAGGCTGTGATGTTGTCCAAACTAGGCGCAGGCCATCCGTTTCATCATAGCGGGGGATGAAATGCAGATGGTAATGAAAGACGGTTTGTCCAGCAGCGGCACCATTGTTATTTACCGTGTTTAAGCCGGCAGGGTTGAATGCTGCTTGAATCGCCTTTGCTACTTTTGGTGCTGCCGCATATAACTGGCTTGCTACCTCTTCAGGCATTTCAAATAAATCGCGGCAATGTGTTTTCGGAATTAATAAAGTATGTCCCTTTGTTAATGGCATAATATCCATAAAGGCATAGACATGCTCGTCTTCGTATACTTTTGTACTTGGGATAGAGCCATCGATAATTTTACAAAATAAGCACTCACTCATTGTTCAACACTCCTTCATAAAAAATGTACATACATTTTAGCATATATTGACTGCTTGTTCTGCTTATTTTTGTTAAACTAAAAAAAGAGATGGGAGTGACATTTGATGACAATTTTGCAAGTGACAAATGTAACAGGCGGTTATACGCGCAAGCCTGTTATTAAAAATTTATCGTTTACAATTGAAAAAGGAGAATTAGTTGGCTTAATTGGACTAAATGGAGCAGGGAAAAGTACGACAATTAAACATATTATCGGTACGCTTTTACCACATGAAGGTGAAATACGTTTAAATGGCGTAACGTTAAAGGAAAATATAGAGGCATACCGAACATCTTTTTCCTATATTCCAGAAACGCCAATTTTATATGATGAGCTCACGTTAAAAGAACATTTGGCACTTACAGCCATGGCTTATGGATTAGACGAAAAAACATTAAAGGAACGTTCTGAATATTTACTGAAGGAATTTAGAATGGAGAAGCGTTTAAATTGGTTTCCAGCGCATTTTTCAAAAGGAATGCGCCAGAAGGTCATGATTATGAGTGCCTTTTTAATTAATCCGAGCCTTTATATTATTGATGAGCCTTTTGTTGGATTAGATCCACTTGGCATTCAATCACTTTTAGAGCAAATGGATACGAAGAAACGAGAGGGCGCTTCAATTTTAATGTCGACACATATTTTATCAACGGCTGAAAAATATTGTGACCGCATTATATTACTGCATGAAGGTCATGTGCGTGCACAAGGAACGATGGATGATTTACGAGCAGCCTTCAATATGCCAAATGCGAGCTTGGATGATTTATACATTGCGATGACTAAGGAGCAGGACAATGAACAACATGCATAATATATGGAAGATGCGCTTCGGGCATTATGTCAATGAAGTGCAGAAATATATGCGCTTTATGGTCACAGGGCATATTGCGATTGTTTTCGTCTTCGTCGCAGGAGCGGCAGGCTATCAATATAGCGAATGGTTAAAGGTAGTCCCAACGAACTTTCCTGCTGAATGGCTAGTTGCTCTGGCTGTTGGGATATTGCTCGCATTTAGTCGCCCGACAACGCTTATTCGAGAGCCTGACCAAGTGTATTTATTGCCGTTAGAAACGCAGATGCCTGTTTATTTTAAAAAGGCAGTCAACTGGACGTTTTGGTCGCAGCTGATCATACCTGTTGTTGTCTATATCGTTGCCATCCCACTATTAAATACGGTAACGGCGTTATCATCATGGCAAATTTGGCTAGGATTAGCCTTCGTTATTGCTTTAAAGTATTTGAATGTGACAATCGAATTTAATTACCGCTTTGCTAATCGTGGGCACGCCATTGCAGTAGATCGTTTAGCGCGTGGGATATTGTCTATTTTAGCGATTGAAACGGCACTAACAGCTAGTATCTATGTAGCTGCTATTTATTTAGTATTGTTATTTGCTTATAAAATGTCGTTGCAAAAACGTGCTGTGGTACAACCTGTACCATACGAGCATTTTGTACGCTTAGAGCAAAATCGCATGTTGCGTTTTTACCGTTTTGCGAACTATTTTACAGATGTGCCTCATTTGCGTGGGACGATTCGCCATCGCGCATGGTTAGATGGCGTGTATAAATGGATCCCGTTTGCTAAGAAAAATACACAGCTGTATTTAGTATGGCGCACATTTATTCGCACGGATGATCATTTTTATTTGTGGGTGCGTTTAACAGCGATTGCCGCAGTTATTACAGCGTTCGTTGATATTGCGATTGTAGCGTGGATTGTTGTAGCTGCACTTGCCTTTGCGACAACGCTACAGCTAAAGGTTGCTCTGTTATCGAATGGTGAGTTTCGTATGGATATGCTGTTTCCAGTTGCACCAACACAACGCCTCCAAGCAGTTGAAAAGCTACTGCGTATTACCAGTATGGTGCAAGCGGTAGTTGTAACACTTTGTGCGCTGATGCAGCCGTATTTTTATGTGATTCCGGTTATTATTGTGATTGTGAGTGAGCTGACATTGCGGTTGTCGAAGAAATAGGGGAACGTAGAATAAACTTCAAAAAACGTAGAATAAAACTGAAAAGGCACGAGTTTGGCAAAATAAACTCGTGTCTTTTTCTTATGAGCTGTTATCCCTCATCCACTGGCGCACTATATTTCGTTACATAGCTTTTACCGCTAAAAATATTTTGAGTAGGTGATGTAGCAGGGCGTTCGCTATGAGCCTTTTTAAATGCTTGCGACGATTGCCATGCTTCGAAGGATGCTGGTCCAGCCCATTGTGTTAGTACGATATACGTATCGGAGTCTAATGGACGTAATAATCTAAATGCAATAAAGCCAGGCTCTTGCTCGATGGCCCCTGCACGATTTAAAAAGCGATGCTCAAAAACTGGGCGCCCTTCATCCGTAACAGGAATGTTATTCATCACAAAATATCCTTTTTGCTGCAAATCGCCTACCGCATCTAACACTTCATATTTGCGGGGTACAGCAAAAGAAGATTTTTTCTTATCATTTTCTTCTAGCAAGATGGTATTGCCCTCACCATGCATAATAAAAATGGATTCATTCGCATGCTGTGCACGAACCTTCTCCATATAATCGGCTGTGCCAGATGTTAAATAAATGTACATATTTCTTCGCCTCCTATTTACATTCTTACCTTCATTTAAAGCTATTGAAACGATATTTGTCAAAACAATGGTTATAGAAACAACATTTTTATGACATTTTAATAAGAAAACTATACAATAGGTTGTGGACAGCTTACTATTGATAATGGGTATCAATGAATTCAATCAAATTTAAAGCAAGTACACTGAGGGGAGTAGAATTTAAGTAATATGAAAACGATCAATGACACACTGCTGAGAGCAGCACGCGGTGAACGTACGGAGCATACACCTGTATGGTATATGCGACAAGCTGGACGTTCACAACCTGAATATCGAGAAATTAAAGAGAAGTATTCACTTGAAGAAATTACAATGCAACCAGAGCTATGTGCTTATGTAACGCGTTTACCAGTCGAGCAGTACGATGTGGATGCAGCCATTCTTTATAAAGATATTGTGACACCACTACCAGGAATGGGTGTTGACGTGAAAATTAAAGCAGGAATTGGTCCTGTTATTTCCAATCCAATTCGTTCAGTGCAAGATGTAGAAAAGCTAAGAGATTTTAATGCTGAGGAGCATACACCTTATGTGTTAGAAACGATTAAAATGCTAACGCAAGAGCAATTAAACGTGCCGCTAATTGGCTTTGGTGGTGCACCGTTTACGCTAGCTAGCTATATGATTGAAGGCGGCCCTTCACGCAATTATGCGAAAACAAAATCCTTTATGGTGTCAGAACCTCAAGCGTGGTTTGCTTTAATGGACAAGCTTGCGGATATGATTATCGTTGATATTACAGCACAAGTTAACGCAGGTGCGAAAGCGATTCAAATTTTCGATTCATGGGTAGGTGCGTTAAATGTTGCAGATTATCGCATTTACATTAAGCCTGTGATGACGCGCATTTTCAGTGAGCTACGCAAATTAAATGTACCGTTGATTCAATTCGGTGTAGGAGCAAGTCATTTAGTGAACGAATGGCATGATTTACCGATTGATGTTGTAGGCTTAGATTGGCGTCTATCGATTCAAGAAGCACGCGCAAAAGGGATTACGAAGCCTGTGCAAGGGAATTTAGATCCAACAATGCTTTTAGCGAGCTGGGATGTACTTGAAGCACGTGCAAAAGAAATTATTGACCAAGGGCTTGAAACACCTGGACATATTTTCAATTTAGGTCATGGGGTATTCCCAGACGTAGACCCTGCTGTATTGAAGCGCTTGACAACATTTATTCATGAATATAGCCGCGAACAAATTGCAAAGCGCGGATAAGCAAATTTAGATGAGGTGACAACATTGAAACAAGTACGAGGATTGTTAGTAATGGCATATGGTACGCCATACAAGGAAGAGGATATTGAGCGTTATTATACGCATATTCGTCATGGTCGTAAGCCTGCTCAAGAGGATATTGATGATTTAGCAGAACGTTATCGTGCAATCGGTGGTCTTTCACCACTAGCAAAAATGACAGAGGCACAGGCAAATGCACTATGCGCACGTTTAAATGAAGTACAAGACGAAGTAGAATATAAAGTATTTATTGGCTTAAAGCATATCGAGCCATTCGTAGAGGATGCCGTTGCAGCAATGGTTAAGGAAGGCATCACAGAGGCTGTGTCGATTGTATTAGCGCCACACTTCTCAACATTCTCGATTAAATCATACAACGGACGTGCACAGGAAGAGGCAGAAAAGCTTGGTGGTACGCTGAAAATTAAGTCTGTGGAAGCTTGGTATGACGAGCCGAAATTTATCGAGTACTGGCAACAAGCTGTTGATGGTGAGTTAGCAAAAATGTCAGAGGAAGAGCGAGCAAACTGTTGTTTAATCGTTTCTAATCACTCTTTACCTGAAAAAATTAAGCTTGCTGGTGATCCATACGAGGATCAATTAATTGAAACAGCTCGCTTAATTAAAGAAGCATCAACAATTGAAAACATTGCAGTAGGCTGGCAATCAGAAGGGAAAACGCCAGAGCCTTGGTTAGGACCTGATGTGCAAGATTTAACGCGCGATCTATTTAATGAGCATGGCTACAAAGCATTCATTTATGCACCCGTAGGATTTGTAACAGAGCATTTAGAAGTGCTGTATGATAATGATTTTGAGTGTAAGGTTGTATGTGATGAATTAGGTGTAGGCTATTATCGACCAGCAATGCCAAGCACACACCCATTATTTGTTGATGCAATGGTAGACGCAATTTATAAAAAATTAGTATAAATTCCTTTGATAAGGTAAAAATTCACTAACTATATCTGTGGATTTTTACCTTATATATTCAATTCTAGTGTGGCTGCTATTATGGTAGGTATCACTATTTAGAAACCAACTATTGGATTAGTGAAAGTTAGCGATCGGCTAGAGGGTCTTTCGCTGATTGAAGTTTCACTTTATCTTGATTCAGCAGGAGTTTGCATAGCTGTGTAAGCATTCATCTTGAATCTTCTTCTGAATCAAGATAAAGGATTATCACATGCGATACTTATAATAAGAGAGTGATGAGAGTGACAAGTAGAAAAAAACGGAGGATTGTTGTTGTTGGTGGAGGCATCACTGGATTATCCGCAGCCTTTTATTTGCAGCAAGAAGCGAAAAAAAATCATTTACCTATAGAAATTATACTGATTGAAGCATCACTGCGTCTTGGAGGAAAAATTCAAACATTGCGTAAAGATGGTTTTATAATTGAGCGAGGTCCCGAATCATTTTTCGATCAATCTGGAAGTGTACGTAACTTAGCTGCTAATTTAGGAATTGAAGATGAAATCGTTCACCATAATACGGGACAAACATATGTCGCAGTAGGTGGAGAGCTTTATCCTATTCCAAGTGGTATTTTACTAGGAGGAGCACCTCAAGTATCTTCATTTATAACATCTGGTTTAATTTCGCTTACAGGTAAAATTCGAGCAATTGGCGATTTATTATTACCTAAATCACCTGAAAAAGAAGATGAACCAATTGGCGATTTTTTTAGACGTCGATTTGGCAAAGAAGTAGTTGAAAATTTAGTTGAACCATTATTAGCTGGGACATTTGCTGGTGATATAGACCATTTAAGTATACAAGCAATGTTTCCACAGTTTTTTCAATTGGAAAAGGAACATCGCAGTTTACTACTAGGTTTAAAGAAAAATGGCAAGCATTTGTATCCACATATTATTGGCGAGCAGGCTTATTATGAAACGTTTCAAAATGGCTTAGAAACCTTAGTGGAAGCGTTAGAAAAGCAAATTGCAGCATGTACCATTTTAAAAGGTGTCCGCGTAGAGGCAATCGATCAAGAAGCGGACGGCTCTATGTCGATTCATGTTAACAACGGTGACCCAATACAGGCAGATGCTGTTATCATGACATCACCCTTTAATGTGACGAAGGAAGCATTTAAAGCGCATGATTTAATGCAGGATTTGCCCAATATGAGCTATGCAACAATTGCTACTGTCACGATGGCATTTAAACGTGAGCAAATTGAAAAGTACAAAGAGGCGATGAGCTTTTTCGTTTCAAGAAATAGCGATTTTGTTATTACTTCCTGTACGTGGAGCAACAGAAAATGGGATAATGTAGCACCAGACGATTGCGATTTATTGCGTGTTTATATCGGGCGAGTTGGCGATGAGGCAGTTGTAGAGCTTTCGGATACGAACATTGAAAAAACAGTGTTACAAGATTTATCCCGTTTATTAGGCATACAGGATCAGCCGCTTTTTACTGTTGTGACACGCTGGAAGCAAGGAATGCCACAATATACAGTAGGACATGAAAAACGCCTTCATACGATGCAAGAGGAATTAATGCAGCAATTTCCTTATGTTCAAATAGCAGGTAGCTCCTATGAAGGAATAAGCGTGCCTGAATGTGTTGCACAAGGAAAAGACGTCGCACAAAATATACTTGCAAAACTATTTGAATACGACAAATAACGATGGGACTGTCTAAAAAGACACGTCCCTTTTTTGAATTCAGTGAATTCAACTTGAGTCAGCAATGTTTTCTGTGTGAAAACAGGCCATGGTTGGGCGATTTTCATCATCCGCTGGGCGAATCACTACTTTTGAACTAGGTAATTCAAAAGAGCACAGTTTGGATGAGCATATATAAATACTATTTTTCATAAGTTACTTTGAAACATGATGATTTCATAGGCAGTTGCAATATACTTCAAGATGTTATGGAGGGAACTATGGAAAAAAACGCTTTTATTTCAAGAGGGCTTTTTATTGCTTGGGCAATGTTTATTTTACTATTACTATTTTTGATCGCACCAATTGTAAATAATATAACTTCTTTTAGCGCAATGACAGCATCTTTTTTCAGTTTAAATACGATATTTTTAAGTATTTTAATAGAGGCTCTTCCCTTTGTCTTGATAGGGGTATTAATTGCGGGATTTATTCAAATATTTTTAACGGAAGAGCATCTTCGAAAATGGATTCCTAAAAACAAATTTCTGTCTGTTATTATGGGCTGTTTTGTAGGCGCATTGTTTCCTGCTTGTGAATGTGGCATTGTGCCAATCGTGAGAAGGCTTATTACAAAAGGGGTGCCACTACCTGCTGCCATCGGATTTATGCTGACAGGCCCCCTGATTAATCCTATCGTTATTATTTCAACATATATGGCTTTCGGCAACAATTGGGAAATAGCGGGATATCGAATGGTTCTTGGCTTTATCATTGCAATCGTGATAGCGCTACTTGTTAGCTTGTTTTTTAAAGGAAATCAATTTAAGAAGGGAATTGTACAGGCTCAGGATGTTGTCAAAACGAACAAAGAGCCTTTGTTAAGAAAAATGCACAATATGTTAAAACATGCAGTAGACGAGTTCTTTGATATGGGGAAGTATTTAATTATTGGTGCATTTTTAGCGGCTTTTGTACAAACTTATATGTCTACAAAGGCGTTGGTGTCAATTGGAGATGACTTATCCTCCTCGTTGTTGGTGATGATGGGGCTAGCATTTATTCTTTCGCTTTGTTCTGAAGCAGACGCATTTATAGGCGCTTCATTTAGTTCAATATTTCCTACGCCAGCCATTCTGTCATTTTTAATTTTCGGTCCTATGATTGATTTAAAAAATACAATTATGCTATTAAGTATATTTAAAGTTAAATTTGTCGTATGGCTATTCATTTTTATTAGCGCTATCGTTTATTTTAGCTTATTTTTATTGGCAGATATAATATAGGGAGGGACAACGTGAAATTTCATTACCAACAAACGTTTAGAGCCTGCATTTTGTTGGCATTTTCCACGATGCTTTTTAGTTTACATTGGACTGGAGAAATAAAGAAATTAATTAACCCTAAATACGATCATTTGAGCATAGCTGCTGCGCTATTGTTTCTCCTTTTGTTTTTAGTGCAAATGACTCGAATCGTTTCATTTACTCATAAAAGAGAACAACATTGTCAGCATTGCTGCTCCTCGCATGACCATGGAACCTCAGCTTTCACAACCAGAAAATTCCTTTCATATACAATTATTATTATACCAATACTGACAGGCTTCCTTATGCCAGCTCAAATATTAGGCTCTACAATAGCTGATAAAAAGGGTGGCATTATGATGCTGACAAAGCAGCAGCAAGCTAAAATAGAGGATTATGTTACTTCGAATAATACGGCTGTTGAAAATATATACGATCACGAACCTGATCCAGTATTAATAGACGGGAGAAAGGAAATGAAGGAAAATGAATATGAGCTTTTAAGAGCAGAGCTTGCAAAAAAAGAAAAAGTTAATATGACGGATGAAGACTATATTATTTATTACGATGAAATTAATAATAATATAGCACAATATATAGGTAGAAGAATCCAATTAAAAGGCTTTGTGTTAAGAGAGGAAGAGTTTGCTGAAAATCAACTTGTTTTATCAAGGTTTTTTATTACACATTGTATTGCAGATGCAAATATAGTAGGCTTTCTTTCCGACTTCCCAGAGGTCATTACCCTTGAAGAAGATACATGGCTTGAAGCAATTGGCACAATCGATATAACCGAATTTAACGGTGCATATTTACCTGTCATTAAAGTAGAACAGTGGGCAAAAATTCAAGAGCCCGAAACACCTTATTTATATCCAATTGATGTTTTTATTACGTCATAAGCTCTAAGAGTTGTCTGAAAAGTGGCCTAACGCACCACTTTTCAGACAACGATGTGCTTTTAGTTTGAAATATTATTCAGCAAAGTGATTATCTTTTTGAAATGTTAAAAACACTAGATTTAACACCTTTGCCTTCACTTTTAAAATGAATAAGTAAAACTAGATTTTTCGTTGTTCAGAGGGATTTTCAGCTTTAAAAACGCAAGAAATCAATGTTCTTAAAATTGATTTCTTGCGTTTTTAAAGTTTAAATAAAATAGCACTACTTTCTAAATAAACATTTTTTGTTCATAAATTTACCGCAAGTTTTTCATTATTATTTCACAATTATCCAGTACGATAGAGTGGGAGGGTTAATGATGAAGTATAAAATGGTATATATCATTGTTTTTGTATCGTTATTAGTAGGATGTACGAATGAACGCTTCCAAAGTATTAACACACATCAATCATTTGTTGCATCGATGAATATTGTGGAGCCCTCGCTTACTTTTTATAATCGCGAAGGTGAGCTGATTGCAGATTGGACGTTTGAAAAAGCGTATACGGGTGCAATCTTACTTCAACAAGATCGCGTTCTATTATATGGGCATCAATTAGCAGAGGCTGATATTTACGAGCTATCTTCAGGAAAAAAGCTCGATACACTCGACACAGGGATTGGCACGACAAATGCCTATTATGCTGAAAATGAGCAGTTGATTTTTTTAACGAATAGTCGCACGAATAAATTAATGCGCTACAATTTATATGGTGAACCAGATGGTGAGCTGGCGTTACGCAATTATCCGATGTCGATGATTGCGCATAAAGGTCTATTATATATTGTTAATTATAAAGATACTTCGCTATCGGTCGTTTCCATGCAAGATCTAGCATTACAAGCTGAGTGGCCTATTGAAAAATCCTCACATGGCTTAGCTATTATTGATGATACGCTATTAATTGGTGGGCATGGCGAAGGAATGCGTCCAAATGAGACGGTGAAGCTACTCGATTTAGCATCTGGTGAAGTGCTTTCGACATGGTCGATGCCATTGATGCCCATTGGCTTTGCGCAAAGTGAAAATGAGCTAGCCATTGTTAGCCATGGAAGCAATATGCTTTATGTAGCAGAGCCTACAGGCAAGATAAAATGGCAATTAGAAATAGGCGCAAACCCATTTGCTGTGGCGTATTTTAATGAGCATGTTGTCGTTGCAGGCTATGATGACCATACATTATATTTTATACAGCAAGGTCAAATCGATCAGACGATTCCAGTAGATAGAGGGCCGTTTCAATTGCTTGTAAGGGGGGATTCCTAAATGACAACTGTATTAATTGTAGATGATGAGCGAGATATGAGAAATTTATTGGAAGTCATTTTACGCAAGGAAAATATACGAACGATGACAGCAGCGAACGGCTATGAGGCATATGAGCAACTAAGTAAACGCTCGGTTGACCTTATATTATTAGATGTGATGATGCCTGAAATTGATGGTTTCACCGTTTGTAAGACGATTCGCCAAACGTCTAATGTGCCGATTATTTTTTTAACAGCTAAAGACGCGAATGAGGATAAAGTAAATGGCTTAACAATTGGTGGGGATGATTATATCGTCAAACCCTTTACTGCAAATGAAGTCATTGCAAGAATTTTTGCTGTATTAAGGCGTACAGAGACAGCGGGTGTACAACCAGTACAAAAGCTGTTGATGCATGGTGTTATTAAAATAGATGAGGTGTCAAGAAAGGTATTTGTGCAAGATGTACCCGTACCGCTTACCTTAAAGGAATATGAAATTCTCCATTTATTTATACAAAATCCGAATATCGTTTATTCGCGTGAACAATTACTTGAGTGTATTTGGGATATGGATTATGTAGGTGGTACACGCACAGTTGACACGCATATTAAAACGCTACGCTTAAAGCTTGGGAAGCAATTGAAGGAAGCAAGTGAATATATTCAAACGGTTTGGGGGATCGGCTATCGATTCGGAGAACCGTTATGAAAAAGCTAACGACGAAAATTTGGCTATTAATGTGTAGCTTACTTGTTGCGACAATTGCTTTTATGTATATTTTGTCAAACTTCATTTATGAAGAGTTATATGTTTCTGACATGGAGCAGTCGATGATTGAGGTGGGAGAAAAGCTACAAACAATGTATCGTGGTGGGAAAGTGGACGATGCATTAATTGCTCGTGTTGAAGATTTTAATGCATATTCACATTTTCAAATATTTGCGGTGCGCAATCCACGTGAATTAAGTGCTTGTGTACCGTTTGACATAGATTATGATGCGCTGATAGGACCTGTTGAGCGCGAACAATTGCTAAAAGGACAAACGGTGACAAAGGTAGGCTATGAAAAGCGCTTTGACCGTCCAATTATTTCTGTTATTTTACCATTTACTGAGTACAATCGCTTAGAGGGCATTATTTATGTCTACTATCCCCTAACGAAAATTAGTGAGCTAGCTACGACAGATGTTGGCTTATTAATTGGTGGAGCTGCTTTATTTTCGCTGTTTGTAGCCTTTTTCATCGCACAGGGATTGCGGCGTATTATGCGACCACTTCATGACGTACAACGGGCAGCAGAAAAAATGTCTGAAGGGCATTATGAAGCAAGGGTAAATGTAGCGTCTAAAGATGAAGTAGGGCAGCTAGCTGAAGCTTTTAATCAAATGGCGCAGGCAATTCAGCAGGAGGACGAGCAACAAAAGACATTTTTAGCAACGGTTTCACATGAGTTAAGAACACCTATTAGCTATGTTAAAGGCTATAGTGAGGCAATTGGGCAAAACTATATGACAGAGGACGAGCAACTTGAGGCAATCCAGCTTATTGCGAGAGAGGCCGGTCGTATGGAGCGTTTAACGAATGAGCTACTGCAGTTAGCCCGTACAACGCAGGAGCAGGAAGAGCTTGAGCTTTATCCAATTGCTCTTGCAGAAACAGTGCGCGAGGTGACTGCCATTTTATATGGTGCAGCACAAATGAAGCAAATTGAAATAAATGAAATGCTAGATGAAGAACTAATTGTTTTAGGTGATGAGGAAAAACTAAAGCAAATTCTCATTAATATTTTAGAAAACGCGCTTCGTTATTCTTCAACTGAATCAAAAGTGCAAATTACAACAGTAGCTGAAGAGCAGCATGCAATCATTGCAATAAAGGATACAGGCATCGGTATACCAGCGGAAGATTTACCTCACATAACAGAGCGTTTTTATCGCGTAAATAAGGCAAGGAGTCGCTCGGATGGTGGCAGTGGCTTAGGTTTATCCATTGTTGAACAGTTAGTGAAACTACATAAAGGGCAACTAACAATAGAAAGTGAATTAGGAAAAGGCACATATGTATATGTGAAAATACCATTAATGGAGGAATAAATAATGAAAAAGTGGTTGTTAAGTTTAGTAGCAGTACCAATGATTTTAACAGGTTGTAACGATGAGCCAGAAGTGGATACGATGGATAGCGGCGTGATGCCACAGGAAATCGTCGTTGAAATTCAAACACCAGAAGAGGTAGCAGTTAATGAGGAAATCGACTTAGTTGCTTATGTTACACAAGGCGAAGAAGCAGTTGATGATGCAAGTGTTCAGTTTGAAGTATGGGAATCTGGGCTAAAAGGCGAAGGGCATATGATTGATGGTCAGTTAGATAAAGACGGTGTGTACAAAGCGACGTTCACATTCGACCATGACGGGGTTTATTATATGTTTGCACATACAACAGCGCGCAGCTTACACGTTATGCCAAAGCAACAAATCATTGCAGGAAACCCAGATATGAGCAAGGTGCTTGAGGACAAAAGTGATAATTCAATGAATCATGGTGACCATGGGGAAGATGAAGAAGATGAGGATAATCATGGGCATGGTCATTAATAGTATATAAAAAATTAAAAATATCGAGCGAAGCATAACAGAAATCAACTGTGTTTCTAGCTCTTAATATAAAAATAATTTTTGTTTGCAAAAAAATCTGTATAAATGCTTGCAATTTTTTTAGAGGCATGTATAATAATGACCAGATGACCGAAATGGTTTTCTGGTCATTTTGCTTTTAAGGCTATTCTTTATGAAAAAGGGGGGAAATAAATTGGATCGTAGGCAGGAAATTTTAGAGGCGGCAACAAAGTCATTTTCTTTATTTGGCTATAAAGGAACAACAATGGAGCAAGTAGCTAAAATTGCAAATGTCGGAAAAGGGACGATTTATACATTTTTCTCTAATAAAGAAGAAATTTTAAAGGAAGTTGTACTGTCGCTCATTAAAGAAATGAAAGTAGCGATGGATTCGACCATTGATGCGAATAAGTCGTTTACGGAAAACGGTCATAGCGTATTAATGAAAATGCTGGAATTTAGAGAGCGCCATGTCCTTTTTGCAAAATTAATTGAAGAAGAAAAGGAACTGCGTACGCCAGCAGTTAAGCAAATGCTTCAGGATATTGAAGATGAGGGAATCTCTTATATTGCTAGTCGCATTGACATCGGCATTAGCAAAGGTGAGGTGCATGATTGTAATGCGCCACTTGTTGCGTATTTATTGTTTAAATCTTATTTAGCATTTGTTGTAGATTGGCAGCAAATACATGATGAGCCGATGGGTGAAGAGCAAATTTTAGACATCTTTAAGCAAACGATTTTTAGAGGCTTACAAAAGCAATAAGAAAATCAGTTTTCGATTGAGAGAACTTGATTTTTTATTGGCCTAAAATGACCGAATGACGTTTTTGGTCAATTCGTATGAAAGAGAAAGGTGATAACAGTGTTTAAATCGGAATGGTTGCAAATTTTTAAGACACGTAAAATGTTCGTTTCCATTGTCGCAGTACTATTTATACCTGTGCTCTACAGCGGCATGTTTTTATGGGCGTTTTGGAATCCATACGCACAATTAACGAACTTACCAGTTGCGATTGTCAATGAAGATACGGGTGCAACATTTGAAGGAGAAACGATGCAGCTTGGTGAGGAGCTGACCGATAAGCTTGTCTCCAGTGAGCAATTTAAGTTTGAAGAAATCGCAGCAGAGGATGCGGAGCAACAATTGCAGGAACGCAATTATTATATGTTAATTCGCATTCCAGAAAATTTCTCACAGCATGCAACAACATTGCTTGATGAACAGCCTTCGAAATTAGTGATGGATTATATACCGAATGAAGGCTTTAACTTTTTAAGTGCTCAAATCGGTGAAACAGCAATGGAAAAAATTAAAATTGAAGTCAATTCACAAGTATCGAAAACATATGCTGAAAAATTATTTACTTCTATTACAAAGCTAGGCGATGGCTTTGCAGAGGCTGCTGATGGTGCATCTAAATTAGATGAAGGTGCACAAAAATTAGTAGATGGTGCTGGGGACTTACAAGGTTATTTAGAGCAATTAGCATCAAGTACAATTGAATTAGCTGATGGCACAAGCGAGTTAAAGCAAGGTGCACAAAAAGCAGCAACAGGCGCAACAAGCTTAGCTGAGGGTGTAACAAAGCTAGAGCAAGGTAGCTCGCAATTAGCACAAGGTGCAGGCGAATTATCCACAGGTGCAAAGCAATTAGCACAAGGTATTAACAATTACACTGATGGTGCAGCGAAAGTGGCTGAAGGGCAAAATACATTAGTAGAAAAACAACAGTCATTTAATGAGGGGTTAAGCTCTTTAACGCAAAGCACAACTGATTTGCAAGCAGGTGCAAGCCAGCTAAATGAAAGTGCAACAAAATTAAATGCAGGTATTGGCTCATTATCAGAGCAAATGCAGCAAATTTTAGCAACACTTCCTGAGGAGCAGGCGGCAAGCTTACAAGCAACATTAACGCAATTAAATGAAGGCAGTACACAATTAGCTGGTGGTTTAAATAATTTAACAACAAGCACAGGCTCATTACAGCAAGGTGCAGCTCAACTAAATGAGAGCAGTGGTCAATTGCTTGCAGCGCAACAACAAATTGGTGCAGGCGCAAACGATTTAGTGGCAAATAGTGAAGCTTTGCGTGGCGGTATTCAAAATATTGTAGGTGGTAACGCAACAATCGCTGAAAAATTAAATGAATTAACGCAAGGTGCGCAAGCGGCACAAGCAGGTGCAAATGAATTAGCTACAGGCTTAAATACGCTAGTGACAGGTTCAGGTAAATTAAATGATGGTACATCGTTGCTTGCTGAAAAATCTGGTGAGCTAGCTGAAGGTTCTACAACTTTAGCAGATGGCACAAAAGAGCTAGCTGAAGGTACAGAAACATTAACATCAAAATTACAAGAAGCAAGCGAAGAAGCTAAAATAGATTCAGGCGATGCAAATTACGAAATGGTCGCACAGCCTGTCGATGTAGATAAAACCGTTGTCAACCACGTACCAAACTATGGTACAGGATTTGCACCATACTTTATTTCATTAGGATTATTCGTAGGGGCATTATTAATTTCGATTGTCTTCCCATTTGTTGAGCCAGCAAAACGCCCAACAAGCCCTGTCGCATGGTTCTTTAGTAAAGTATCTGTTTTAGCAGTCGTTGGTATTATCCAATCAGCTATTACAATCGCAATCGTTGTTGGTATTTTAGGACTTCAAGTAGAAAGCCTACCTTGGTTTATGCTAACAACCGTATTAACAAGCTTCACATTCTTAGCAATTATTCAAATGCTTGTATCAATTATGGGTGATCCAGGACGCTTTGTTGCTATCCTTATTTTAATCATCCAGTTAACGACAAGCGCGGGTACGTTCCCATTAGAATTAGTGCCAATGCCATTACGTGCATTCAACCCGTTCTTCCCAATGACGTACTCAGTGCAAGCATTCAAGGTCGCAATTTCTACTGGCGATAATGCATTCTTAGGCTTTAACTTCGCCGTATTAGCGGGCTTTACACTTGTAAGCTTAGCGATTACACTTGGCTACTTCGCATTAATCTTTACGCGTCGTTATTCAAAGCAAGCGGCATAATGGAGAGAGTTGTCCGAAAAAAATTCGGGCGACTCTTTTTTAGTTTGGTTGAGCGAATATAAGTGTCTTGCGGGCGAATTTCGAAGTTTAACGAGCGAATTTTGCTCTTCAATGAGCGAATTCACCTCTTCAATGAGCGAATCATTACTTTTGAACTATCTAATACAAATGCAAAAGGGCAGTAGGAGAGCAAATCAATTGCTTTCCTACTGCCCTTTATGCGTAAGCAGTTCATTTATAGAATCATCATAGGGATGCGATTCATGGGATTAAATTGTATTGCAGTTTTCACAAGAATGGCTGTAGCATTCACTTTGCTCTTCCATTTTCTTACCGCATTGTACACAAGTTTTCTCTGGTAAGTTTTTGAAAAATTCCACTACGTTTTCTAACATAAGCATTTTCCCCCCTCGAGTTAACTGTTATAATACTGTATTATTTATATGTATTGTATTATAACAGTATGCATTCGTCAACACAAAATGCCTAATTTAAGTTAAAATAAAGTGAACCTACAACCCAGTGGGCGAATGTCCAATGATTGTTAGATTCACCAATCGGGCTTTTACAGGCAATTTAGCTTTTTGAATGGTACTGTTTGTTAATGCCGGATAAATTTGAACATATTATGAAAGGAAGATACGACATGTATTTTATTGATAATAAAGGTATTACAGACCCACGTATTAATTTAGCGATTGAGGAGTACATATTGCGCAATATGGATATTGAACAGGATGATTTTCTACTGTTCTATATCAATCAGCCATCCATCATTATTGGCAAAAACCAAAATACAATTGAAGAAATTAACACAGACTATGTAGAGGATAACAATATCGTCGTTGTGCGTCGTTTATCTGGTGGCGGGGCTGTTTATCATGATTTAGGCAATTTAAATTTTAGCTTTTTAACAAAGGATGACGGCAATAGCTTCCACAATTATAAAAAATTCACGCAACCTGTAGTGGATGCACTAGCAAAAATAGGTGTCAATGCGGAGCTATCGGGGCGCAATGATATTTTAGCAGAAGGGCGTAAAGTATCTGGCAATGCACAGTACGCAACACGTGGACGCATGTTTAGCCATGGGACATTACTGTTTGATACAGATATTGACCAAGTTGTGTCAGCATTGAAGGTGAAAAAGGATAAAATCGAATCAAAAGGTATTAAATCTGTACGCTCACGCGTTGCCAATATTTCAGAATTTTTAACAGAAAAAATTTCAGTAGAGCAGTTCCGTATGGAAATTTTAAAATCGATTTTCGATGGAGAGGACAATATTCGCTACCATGAGTTAACGGATGAGGATTGGGCGAAAATCCATGAGCTATCAGCAGAGCGCTATCAAAAATGGGAGTGGAATTATGGCAAATCGCCACGCTTTAATATTCAAAAAACGCATCGCTTTCCATCGGGTGGTATCGATATTCGCTTAGAGGTGAATCGCGGGATTATTGAAGAAATAAAAATTTACGGAGATTTCTTCGGTGTTGGCGATGTAGCGGAAGTGGAGCAGCTTTTAACAGGCTGTAAGTATGATCGTGCCGCAATTGATGAAGCATTAAAAGAAATCGATATCGCCAAGTATTTCGGTGGCATTACGATGGAGGACTTTTTGCAGTTGATTTATTAAGGGGCTTTGGGGAGAGTGAATTTGTTCACTCTCCCTACAGTTTTTTATATAAGCAAGTACAATGGTCCTTTTTACTGAATTTAAGACTTTCTAGAATTGTAAATCACCATTGAGCTCATAGAAGTTTTTTGCTGTATAGATTGACCAATTCCAAAAATTAGTTCCTTGTGCAATCATATAACGATCTATAAAAAGCTCTAGATTCATAGATAATGGAGTCATTTCGGACAATGTTGCACAAAACAAATAGTTAGGCTCTTATGCTTGCAGTAATTCTAAATGAATCGTTATATATTGTCCATTCATATAACCAATAGGGAAATAAGGTATTTCTACATTTGCTCTATGCTGTTGTATTTCGCTAAGGCTAAAGACCCTCCACCTATATTCACATTATCCATTAATAACTGAAATATTTTCATGCCATTTGTAAATTTTAATAACAGACGATAATCGCTTGGTAAACTAAAACCTAGCTGCTGCTCCCACTCCGCTAGCTCTGGTTCTGTAAGCGGTGGTTGAAAGAAACTAATTGTCTGAAGTGCCTCTCCTTTTTCTACATAAAGCATCAAACACCCTTTATAATCTAAGCGGCTTTTAAACTGGCCAATGTTTTGTCTATACAGTGCATATATGCCCTCCTAAATTTGCTTAAAAGTTAATTTAGATAATAGCGTATCGGCTATGAAGAAAAGCCTTTTCAAAATTTTTGTCCCTTCATTCTACATTGAATTCAGCCGTTTTTCTATAAAGCTTGCGGAAGATGCTGTTTCTGTATCGTTGGATGCTCACAGAATGTATACCATTTTTTCATCGATTTATTGCTAGTGCTTCTCTCAATACTTTTATTTTTGTAATGAAATCATGTAAGCTTAAGAAAGGGGCATTAGCAACTACTTGGCTAGCTAGAGCGTCTACATAAATTGTGTGAGAATTGTGTGAGTGCCTGGCACCTGGAAAAAAGGAGGTTTTTACAGATGGAAAAGCATAGAATTTTTATCGTGGAAGATGATAAAAAAATCGCTTCTTTGCTTGCTGATACGCTGCGTAAATATCAATATGAAGTAGCGACAGTACAAGATTTTGATGCATTAATTGATGAATTTTTAGTTTTTGCGCCACATATGGTGCTACTTGATATAAATTTACCTGCTTATGATGGCTATTATTGGTGTCGTCAGTTACGACAGCATACGACATGTCCGATACTGTTTATTTCAGCACGTTCAGGCGAGATGGATCAAATTTTTGCATTGGAAAATGGGGGCGATGACTTTATTACGAAGCCGTTCAATTATGAAATTGTGTTGGCTAAAATTCGTAGTCATTTGCGCCGTACATATGGGGAGTATGCAGCAAGGCAAGAGGAGCGCACAGTGAAGCAAGGCGTTTTGACACTTTATTTAGAAAGCATGGAGCTACATGTCAAGGATATTGTCATCCCTTTACAAAAAAAAGAATGCATTATTTTAGATTTGCTGCTTGGACAAGCGCCAAAGGTCGTATCGCGTGATGCATTGCTAGAGCAGCTATGGGATGATCAAGCATTTGTGGATGAAAACACGCTCAATGTAAATATGACGCGTGTTCGTAAAAAATTGACCGATTACAATGTAAAATCAGCTATTGAGACAGTGCGTGGTGCGGGATATCGTTTCGTGCTGAGTGCGGAGGAAATGTAATGGGATTGAAGCTTTTTTTACAAGAACATCTTTCCTATGTTATTTTCCAGTTGCTGCTCGTATTATTTGTCTTACTTCTTTATTGGCTAGACGGTTTTCGTAATTTTGAAACGGCGATTTATAGCATTGTCATTAGCACGATATTAATCGCATCTTTTTTAGCAGTTCGCTATATGTTACGTCGCCGCTATTTAAGTAAAATTATGCAGTTACCTGTGACGATGGAAGATTCGCTACAAAAAAACGCCAAAACAATGGAATATATGCAAACGGAAAAATATATGCAGCAGCTTTATTATGTTTATCAAAATGAAGTGCAAGCATTATATGCAAAGCAAAAGCGACAATACAAATTTATGAACCAATGGATTCATCAAATGAAAACACCGATTGCGGTTTTAGAGCTACTGCTACAGGAAGACGCACCGCTCGATAAAAAAAGCGTGCAGGAGGAAGTTGAGCGTCTAAAGCGCGGCTTAGAGATGGTATTAATGAGCGCGCGTCTCGATAGCTTTGAGGACGATATGCAAGTGGAGCAAGTGCCATTAAAATCAATTGTGACGACAGTCGTCAATGAGCATAAGCGCTTATTTATTACGAATCGCGTTTTTCCAGAAGTGCATATAGATGAAGGATTGATTGTTACGAGCGATTCAAAGTCACTGCAATTTGCATTAGGGCAATTTATTACAAATGCAGTAAAATACACGTTTGAGCCGAATAAAAAAATTATTATTTGTGCACAGCAAAAGGAAGGAAGCGTTACGTTAACGATTAAAGACGAAGGAATCGGTATACCGAAATCGGACTTATCGCGTGTGACGAAGGCTTTCTTTACAGGAGAAAATGGACGAAAAACAGGTGAATCAACAGGAATGGGTTTATATTTAGCAAATGAAATATGCGACAAGCTAGGACATCAGCTTCTAATTACATCGGAAGTTGGTATTGGGACAAAGGTATATATAACATTTTTAAGCGAGCGAAATGGGGGATAATTGTGGCGATCTTACAAATCAATGAAGTGACAAAAGTATATGAAGGAAAAGTAACACATCGCGCGCTCAACCAGCTAAGCTTTGAAGTGGAAAAGGGTGAGTTTTTAGCAATCATGGGCCCATCTGGTAGTGGGAAAACAACATTGTTAAATATGATCTCTACAATTGACCACCCGACATCTGGTGAAATTATTTTAGAGAAAATTAAGCCGCAAAGTTTAAATAAAACGGAGCTCGCTTATTTTAGGCGCCGTCAGCTTGGCTTCGTTTTTCAAGATTTTAATTTACTGCCGATGTTGACGGTTGAAGAAAATATCGTTTTGCCCTTAACGCTTGATAATCAGCCATTGCAGGTGATGGAAAGACGGCTTGCGATGTTAGCGGAAAAACTAGGGATTGAGGCCATTTTAGAAAAACGTCCAAATGAAATTTCAGGAGGACAAGCACAGCGTACCGCAATTGCGAGAGCGCTCATTCATGAGCCTTCTATCATATTAGCTGATGAGCCGACAGGAAATCTTGATTCACATGCATCGAGAGAGGTGCTGGAGCTTTTAAGCAAAATTAATGAGGAACGGCAGGCAACAATCGTCATGGTGACACATGACCCGATTGCAGCGAGTTATTGCGATCGTGTGCTATTCATTAAAGATGGTGAGTTTTTCAATGAAATTTATCGCGATGATCGTCGTCAAACATTTTTCCAACGCATTTTAAATGTTTTAAGTTTATTAGGAGGGCAAGTGGGTGACCTTTCAACAATTCGCTTACCGTAACGTTTTTCGCAATTTCCGCATATATGCAGCTTTTTTTATGGCGAGCTTTTTCTCGGTATTTGTCTTCTTTATTTATTCGATGTTAATGTTTCATCCATCGAGTGAACAAGGTTTTTTAGGCAATGTTTCTTTGTTAGGCATGCTTGTAGCTGAAATTATTTTAATGCTTTTCTCATGGTTTTTCATTTTTTATTCAATGAAAGCTTTTTTAGAGGCGCGCTCTAAAGAGTTTGCCATTTTGCTACATCTCGGTATGGAGAAAAAGCAATTAAGCAAGCTTGTCTTTTTAGAGACGATGTTAATAGGTGTAATTTCCAGCGTTTTTGGTATCGCATTTGGCTATGCCTTTTCAAAGTTTTTCTTTATGATTGTGCGTGAAATTTTATATTTAGATGAACTGCCACTCTATTTTTCATGGGAGCCTTTTGTTTTAACATTAACCGTATTTATAAGCGCTTTTGTTGTCATATCCTTTATAAGTGTGTTAATGACAAGAGAGACAAAGTTAATCAATTTGTTAAAAGGGCATCAATCGATTGATGTGTCCAGTGCGTATTCAAAAATCGGCGCATTTTTGGGCATTTTCTTCGTTGGGCTTGGCTATCTTTTAGCAATTGTGACAACATATATTACAATACCAATTATGCTGCTCATTATTCCGATTATCGTGACAATCGGCACTTATTTTTTGTTTACGGATACGATATTGGCCTTTATTGAGCGTGTGAAGAAGCGCAAAAAGGTATATTGGCGCAAGACGCGCATGTTATCACTCGCTGAGCAAGGGCACATTATGTATAGCAATCGAAAAATGTTTTTTGTCGTAACACTTGTTTCAACATTAGCCTTTTTGTGTGTAGGCGTATTATCGGCTTTATCGTCTTATACATCTCAATATGACAAACTCAACCCACTAGGCATTATTTATAAAGGGACTGTTAATAATCCATATGAGGTGGCACATACGTCGTCTTTGATTTATGAACTAGAGGAGGCAGGGCTATCTTATAGCTTGACACGCTTTGTCGTGAAGAAGCAAACGTCTACACATACATCCAATGCGGTCGAAGTATTTCGTGCATCAAACATTAATCAATTGCTATTTTCCTACGGCTATTCGATGGTACGTCTGCAAGAAGGAGAGGCAATGTTTATCGCTTATTCCGATGATTCGATTAAAGAGCTTACAGGTACAACTGTGCGTACAACGCTAAAGGAAAATGATATTGAACTTATCATTAATAGTGTCTACCCAGAGCTTATTTTCCCTGATGCAATTATTAGCCGTAATGCAATTATCGTAAGTGATGCAGATTTTGATAAAATTATCAATCCGTTTGAGCGCGCATACATTGTGGAGCCAAGCTATCATTTATATGCGTTTGATATAGCGAATTGGGTAGAAGCTTCAAATATAGGTTCAGAGCTATATTACGCAGTAGCGGAGGAATATTTAAAGGATCGCTATACATTGCCGTTTTACTTTGAAAATGCAGGTTTAAATTATTCTTATATATTAGCTGCTTATTCATTGTTTACATTAGTAGGTTTGTTAGTTGTTGCCGTATTTTTATTAGCAGCAGGGAGCTTTATTTACTTTAAGCTGTATACGAGCCTAGAGCGAGAAAAGAAACAATTTGATGTATTAAAGCGCATGGGGCTAACAGACAGCGAGCAAAAAAACTTAATTACACGCTATTTATTCCCGCAGTTTTTCTTACCGTGGGGACTAGCACTTATGCATAGTATGTTTGCCTTTTTAGTGCTACAAGCAATTTTAAAAAATGTCATGAATGTCTCTTTAGGAAAAGAAATCATCTTTGCTTTTTCCTTTATTATTATGATTCAAGTGATTTATTTCTATTTAATTAGATGGCGTTATATCGCACATGTACGCTCATAAAATGAATGGACGAGGGGGGTGTTCGGAAAGGTATTGCCTCTTCAGACACGCTCTTTTTTATGGGCGAATTCTTATAATCTAATGAGCGAATTCACTGTATTGTTACTTTTGAAGCTTCAAAGCTTTATCTTTCTAAACCGCTATTGCGAAGTAATTTTAACGTCTAGTTTATCTAAAATGAAACTTCAATTAGTAAGGATTTCACCTAATTAATGCGGAGACATTTTAGCGTAAAATAGCATAATTGACAAGATTTTTGCATAATTGCCCGAAATCTATTGTAATCTTGAAATATTTATTTTAAAATAATATTAAATGAATGATAATTCATTTTCTTCGTTCGGCATTGTGAAAGCGATATCATTGAAATATTTGCTAAAACAAAAGTGTCATCAATAGGGCGGATAGCCTCTGGTAACTATTTTGCCGAGGTGCAATTGATAAAAGGGGGATGGGCGTATTGAATCTAGTAGAAAAGGTAAGACAGCAAGCTCTCGAACAACCAGAAAAAACGGCTTATCATTTTATGGGGAAAAATACAAGCTATAGCGAGTTTGAACAAACGGTCGGTCGTTTTGCAAAAGCTTTGCAAGATATGGGTGTGGAAAAAGGAGATCACGTAGCATTGCTATTGGGGAACACACCTCATTTTTTAATTTCACTTTATAGTGCGATGCGCATTGGGGCAACGGTTATTCCGATTAATCCAATCTACACACCTGATGAAATTTCATACATTGTTCAAAATGGTGATGTCAAAGTCGTGATTGCGCTTGATATGCTACTTCCACTTGTAGATAAAGGTGTACAAGTGTTTACAAAAGTCGAAAAATATATTATTTGTGAAACTGCAGCGGACACAGGGGAGAAGGTTGCTGCATTGAGTGATGGCGCAAAAGAAAAAACGGTTCTCTTTACCGCTTTACTAAAAATAACAGAGGGTACAGCAGAGCCTGTTTCATTAGAAGCGGATGATAATGCAGTTATTTTATATACATCAGGTACAACAGGCTATCCGAAAGGAGCTATTTTAACACATGGCAATTTATATTCAAATGCCCGTGATGTCGGCACATATTTGAAAATAACTGCTACAGACCGCGTTATTGCAACGCTGCCAGTTTTCCATGTTTTCGCATTAACAGTTGTTGTGAATGCACCTTTACTTCAAGGAGCAACGATTTTATTAGCACCACGTTTTAGCCCAGCTGAAATTTTCGAGTTGGCAAAAGCTCAAGAAGCAACAGTCTTTGCAGGTGTACCAACAATGTATAATTTCCTTTATCAATTTGCTGAAGGAGATGTGGCAGCCTTTAAAACATTGCGCTTAGCGATATCAGGTGGCGCATCTTTACCTGTCGCATTATTGCATAATTTTGAAGAGAAATTTAAGGTGCGTATTTCAGAGGGTTACGGACTATCAGAGGCATCACCTGTAACATGTTTTAATCCATTAGATAGAGAGCGTAAGCCAGGATCAATTGGTCAATCCATTGTGAATGTTGAAAATAAAGTTGTTGATCCAGAAGGAAATGAAGTGCCTGTTGGCGAGGTCGGTGAATTGATTGTGCGCGGACCAAATGTGATGAAGGGCTACTATAAAATGCCAGAAGAAACAGCTGTTACAATTCAAGATGGCTGGTTATATACAGGCGATTTAGCGAAAAAGGATGAAGAGGGATACTTCTATATTGTTGACCGTAAAAAGGATATGGTTATTGTTGGTGGCTACAATGTTTATCCGCGCGAAGTAGAGGAAGTGCTTTATGCACATCCACACGTTGTAGAAGCCGCAGTGATTGGCCTGCCAGACCCTGATTTTGGGGAAGCAGTACACGCTTATGTTGTATTAAAGGATACGAGCATAGCGGTTGAGGAGCTAAAGCAATATTGTGCGGAGCATATTGCGAAATATAAGGTGCCGAAAGTAATCGAAATTATCGATGAGTTGCCAAAGAATACGACAGGGAAAATTTTACGCCGCTCATTGAAAGAGCAAGCGACAAAATAATGATGATAAAAAGCTGCTTGGAACTTGCCGAGCAGCTTTTGTCGTATAAGAAAATAAAAAAGATTGTTGGCGAATAATTTTCAATATATGCTTTCCTTTGCTCAAATCTCTTCTACTCTTGTAAACTAATAGAAAAGGTTTTCAGGAGGGTTTATGGATGGATGAGGATCACGACAAAAAGAAAAAATTTTCATTATTTAATCAAATTTCGAAGTCGCTAGGATTTGAGCAAGAAGAGCAAAAGCAGACTGGAAATACGGAACCACAAAATGAAGAACAAAATATAGAGCAATTAAATGAAGAGCAAGTAACTGCAACGACAGAGTCACCAGTTGCAGAGCAAAAATCGAATATCATTAATTTCAATGAAGAAAAAGAAAAGAGTAAAATGCAGGAAGGATTAAAATGGCTAAAGGCGGCCGCTGATGCAGGCGATACGGGGGCAATGAATGAACTAGCTTATTGCTATTTATCAGGTAAAGGCTTGCCAAAAAATATAGAGGAAGGTGAGCGGTGGCTGCGTAAATCAGCAGGGCACGGAGATTTATGGGCAATTGTTGATTTAGCGATTCGTTTATTAGATGGGGAAAACCTTCCTCAAAATGTAAAGGAAGGGGAAGAGTGGCTGAGAGTAGCTGCTGAACGACGAGATCCAATTGCTACAAGGATTTTAGGCTATCGATTAATTATAGGAAACGCCTTGGCACAGGATGTTGATGAAGGTATAGAATGGCTTCGAAGAGCAGCCGAGGAATTGAATGAGCTTGTTGCGATGCGATTGATAGGAATTTACCTAATTAGAGGAGAGTATCTTGAACAAAATATTAGCGAAGGTGAGTATTGGTTAAAGCGTGCAGCGGAGGCAGGAGAAAAGGTTGCGATGCGCGAATGGGGCAAATATTTACTGAGAGGCCTGTAGCTAAAATTATTCGAATATTGACACATATTGAGTTCGTGGTAAACTTAATATTACGGAGTTCGAAATAACAACGAGAAAGCAGGGAATAGTGAATGACGACATTTTTAACAAAAGAGCATTTATACACATTGCAATCTGTAGCAGCGCCAGTGCTAACACCAAACGGGCAGGAGGCTGTATTTGTACGCACATTAATCGATAAAGAAGATAATAAATATTATGCACATCTTTTCCACGTTGAGCTTGCAAGTGAAGAGGTGACGCAATGGACGTTTGGCAAGGAACGTGTCAGCAGTCCAAAATGGTCACCAAATGGCAAGCAGGTCGCTTTTTTATCGAATCGTGAAGAGAAAAATCAGCTTTATATTTTAAATCGTAACGGTGGGGAGGCGAAAAAGGTAGCAGATTTCCCTTACGGTGTTAGCTCGTTTGTTTGGAGCCCATGCGGTGAAAAGCTATGGGTGACAGCAAGCTTAAAGGATGGAAAAGCATTTACCGATGCGGTAGAAAAAGAAGAAAAGAAACTGCCTGAAGCGTATATCGTGGATAAAATGAAGCATAAAATGGACGGTGTTGGTGGTAACGGGCTACGTAAGCAAGGGATGAGCACACATATTGCAGAAGTAACGCTTGATGGTACGATTACACAATTTACAGAGGGTAATCATGATTTTGCATTAAGCGCTGTTTCACATGATGGTAAAAAGCTTGTCATTGCTGTGAATCGCTCTGAAAATCAAGATTTTGAATTCCGTCAACCGCTGTATATTGTAGATATCGCAACGAAGGAAGAAACCGTTTTAGTAGAGCAAGATGGCTATTATGGTGGTGCGGCCTATTCGTTTGATGACCGCTATATTGCCTATGGTGGTAGCGATGCATCATTTAAAAATGCCACACATGCAAATGTTTACGTCTATGATACAGAAACAGGACAAACAAGCAATTTAACAGAAGCTTTAGATGCACCTGTTGGCGATTACGCAGTAGCTGATTTCCAGCAAGGTGCAGCAGCTTCAACAGTCGTTTGGACAGAAACAAATGCTCTTTATTTCCAAGTGTCAACAATGGGCGATATTCGTCTCTATTATGCAACGTTGGAGGGCGAGCTTTATCCTGCAACACCAGAAAATGAGCATGTTTATGGCTATGCAGTAGCGAAAAGTGGCAATGAGGCAGTATTAGCTGTATCCAACCCTACATTCCCAGGCGAATTATTTAAGCATGATGTGACAACAGGTGAACGTAAGCAACTAACACATTTCAATGATGCTTATTTAGCAGAGACAACTTTATCAACGCCTGAGTCCATTGTTTTTAAAGGGGCAAAGGACTGGGATGTACATGGCTGGATCATGAAGCCTGCGAACTATAAGGAAGGTGAAAAGTATCCGCTCATTGTAGAAGTTCATGGTGGGCCACATACATTATATGCCAATACATTCTTCCATGAAATGCAGCTATTAGCAGCACAAGGCTATGGTGTACTATATATTAACCCACGCGGTAGCCATGGCTATAGCCAAGCATTTGTAGACGCTGTACGTAACGATTATGGCGGTGGCGACTTCGAAGATATTATGTTAGCAACGGATTATGCATTAGCAAATTATGCTTGGATTGATGCAGAGCGTTTAGGTTTAACTGGCGGTAGCTACGGTGGCTTTATGACAAACTGGGCTGTCGGACATACGAACCGCTTTAAAGCAGCAGTAACACAGCGTTCCATTTCAAACTGGATTAGCTTCTTTGGTGTATCTGATATTGGCTACTATTTCACGGACTGGCAAATTGGTGGCGATATGCTGGATGTCGAAAAGCTATGGAACCATTCGCCATTAAAATATGCTAAAAATGTAGAAACTCCATTACTCATTTTACACAGTGAAAAAGATTTCCGCTGCCCAATTGAGCAGGCAGAGCAATTCTACATTACGCTAAAATCAATGGGTAAAGAAGTGGGCTTCGTGCGCTTCCCTGACTGTGACCATAACTTATCACGCACAGGTACGCCAAACTTACGTATTCAACGCTTAGAGCAAATTATTGGTTGGTTTGAGAAGTATATTTAATAGACTTTGCACATAATACAAAATATGAAAAGCAGATTAGGAGGGATGCTCTTTCCCTAATCTGCTTTTTAATTTCTAATATATACTTCACAACTCAAAGTTTATTGGTAAAATAGTTAAAAATGCATAAACTGTGCCAATTTCAATACTCTTATGTAATTTAGAAGGGGGTGTACTTCTATGAAAAAAAGTGCAAGCATGATTATTGGGGTTCTATGTATCTTTCTAGTTGTATGGTTCATCTTTGACCACAAAAAAGAGCAATCAGCACAATTAAATAATGGGATGGAGGAGCGTTTATTTGACCGTCATTTAATTGTAGAAGCCAAAACAGATGTAACACCTGATTTAGCTTCTGTAGAAGAAAAAGCTGACATGATTGTTATTGGAAAGAAAATTGTTCAAGAAGATTCTACTGTTATCTATAATGAAGAAGGTCGAATTGATATCGCTTATACTTTGTCCGACTTTTTAATTGAAAAGGTTATAAGTGGGGATGAAGTGCATGATGGTATGGAAATAACTATTTTAGAAAATGAAGCATACAATAAACGCGAAGATATCACTTATCATATTGCAGGGTATGAATTAATGCTAGAGGATAATGAATACTTATTATTTTTAAGAAAATCAATGACAGACCCTTATTATATAATTATAGGGAATAGCTATGGAAAAGTGCCTTTACAAAATGAAACGAGTGCTTTGCGAGAGGCTGTGCAAAAGGCCAATACAAGCTATGCTACAGAAAAATTATCTGAATGGGCACAAGAGGATATGCTTAAAGAACAGGCCTTGGAAAAATACGCTTCTTATTTAGATTAAAGCTCAAAGAGAAACTACATCCCCTAAAGAGGAAGGTGTAGTTTTTTATAATCGGTTCTTTACTTAAATGTTAAAGAATTAATAGTAATTTATTAGATTTCGTTGAATAGTTGCTCACAAACGATTGAAGAAAACGAGTAAATAGAAGTGCCCATTGACTGCCAGATTTTTAAGCGTAAGCGTTTGAAAAAAAGCTTCCGTTAATTCGCAACATTTTGTTTTAATTTTCGTTCTAAATTAATGTTATAAAAGGCATAGTAAATCATATTATGCTAAAATGAGAGAAGAAAAATTATTTAGTAGAAAGTGAGTATATGGATGGCAATTATTCAAGGCTTGATTGATTTTATTTTGCATATCGACCAGCATTTACAGGAGATTATTCAGCAATTTGGTGGCTGGTCCTATGGGATTTTATTTGCGATTGTGTTCGTGGAAACAGGCGTCGTGATTATGCCGTTTTTACCGGGGGATTCCTTATTATTTGCGGCAGGTACATTTGCGGCGCTAGGTTCCTTTAATTTACCATTATTAATGACAGTGTTTATTGTTGCCGCAATTATTGGGGATACGGTAAATTACCATATTGGGAAAGCTGTCGGCTTATCGATACCACCTGATAGCTTTTTAGGTAAGTTAATTAATAAAGAGCGGATGGATGCTGCACAGCGATTTTTCAATAAACATGGTGGCAAAACAATTGTCATTGCGCGCTTTATGCCATTTATTCGAACGTTTATTCCTTTTGTGGCAGGGGCAAGTCGCATGGATTATAAATATTTTATCGTTTATAATGTAGTGGGAGCATTTGCTTGGGTATTTATTTGTACATTGCTCGGTTACTTTTTCGGCAATATCCCAATTGTTAAAGAAAACTTCTCTACTGTATTGTTATTAATTATTTTCATTTCTGTAGTACCAGCAGTTATTAGTGCAATTAATGCACGACGAAAAAAATAAAGAAGTGAGGTTATCGAAATGACAAAAATGAATGTGGAAAGCTTTAATTTAGACCATACGAAAGTAGCAGCGCCATATGTGCGTTTAGCAGGGCTGAAAGAGGGGAAAAACGGAGATGTTGTACATAAGTATGATATTCGTTTTAAGCAGCCAAATAAAGAGTTTATGAAAATGGATGCACTGCATTCAATTGAACATTTAATGGCTGAAAATATTCGCAATCATAGTGATCATGTTGTTGACCTTAGTCCAATGGGTTGCCAAACAGGCTTCTACTTATCTGTCATTAACCATGACAATTACGATGAAATTTTAGCGGTTTTAGAGAAAACATTGCAGGATGTTATCAATGCAACAGAGGTGCCTGCATGTAACGAAGTGCAATGTGGCTGGGCTGCTAACCATAGCTTAGAGGGAGCACAGCAATTAGCGCGCGAGCTGCTTGAAAAACGTGCAGAGTGGGCAACGGTTTTTGCTGAATAAAAATAAAAACTAGGAAGTGCATATTCGCACTTCCTAGTTTTTATTTTCCTTTAAATTGTGGTGCTCTTTTTTCAACAAAAGCATTTAATGCTTCTACGCGATCCTCTGTAGGCAATGTGATTTCATAGGCTTTACGTTCAATTTGCAAGCCTGTTTGCAAATCAACTTTCATGCCTTGTTTGACAGCGAATTTTGCTTGCTGTAAAGCGATTGGAGCATTTTGCAAAATGGCATTGGCAAAGCTCTCTGTCGCTTGCATTAAATTTTCCTGCTCGACTAATTGTGTAAATAATCCACAGGCCAATGCTTCTTCACCAGATATTCTTTTTGCTGTTAAAATAAATTCTAGTGCTTTTGCTTCACCGATTAAGCGTGGTAAACGTTGCGTGCCACCTGCTCCAGGAATAATTCCTAATTTTGTTTCTGTTAAGCCAACAACAGCGTTTTTGGCAGCGATACGAAAATCGCAGGCAAGGGCTAGTTCAAGACCACCACCAAAAGCGTAGCCGTTAAGTGCACAAATCGTTGGCTGAGGCAATGCTTCAATCGCATTGAACACTTCTGCAAACTTATTTAAATTGCGCTTTACTAAAGGCTCTGGTAATGTTTGACGCTCCTTTAAATCAGCTCCTACAGAAAATGCTTTATCACCCGCACCTGTAAGAATAACAAGGCGGATGTCGGGATGTATACGAATGGATTCTACAATTGCTTGAAGCTCACATAACATGTCAAAGTTAAAGGCATTTAAGACATCAGGTCGGTTTAGTTTTACATAGGCAATAGACTGTCGTTGTTCATACTCAATGATGTTCATAAATAAAAAATTCCCCCTTAAATGTACTATAATATTATATTACCTGTCTCGAAATATATAGGCAATTAGCAATTGAACAATCCACTAACTATAGGTATGCTATAATTAAGAGATTTTAAAGCATGAAATAGAAAAAACATTAAAATAACTAAAATATTTTGCTGAAATATCGTCATTAATTTGCTATTATTTGTACGTTAGCAAACTAATTGGGTTGTAAGACAATTCATTTGTAATTATATGTGAAAAAAATATTATTTTGGGTTGTTATGAAAGCTTGTAGCTGACATGAAAATTTGTCAACTATTTATAATAAAAGGTTGAAAATAATGCTATATTTATTTTAACTTCATACAGCAAACTTTACTGTGCGAAAATGGAGCGATAGATAGAATACAAGAAGAATCGTAGAATGATATATTTTCTTTGGTTAATAAGAAAGCTATAACAAAAAATTATTAAGATATATAAAGTGAGGAGTTCGTGTGGAGGTTTTTATTGCTAGACAACCTATTTTTAATGAAAAAGAACAAATTGTCTCTTATGAATTATTATATCGAAACAGAGATATGAATGCATTTCCTTCAGAGGGAGTGGAGGCAGATGCCGCAACAATTGATGTAATTATCAATTCATTTTTAGCTATCGGTATAGATAAAATAACAAATGGTGCACCAGCATTTATTAATTTTACAGAAAAGCTATTATTTAGCCCACTAATAGATTATATCAGCCCGAAAGAAGTTGTCATTGAAGTTTTGGAAGATGTTAATCTAACACCAAAACTCGTTAGACGTGTACAGGAGCTGAAGGAAAAAGGCTTTAAAATAGCGCTGGATGACTTTATTTTGCAAGACAAGGTAACGGTTTATGATGAGTTATTTAATTATGTTGACTATATCAAGGTAGATTTTTTAAGCACGCCAATAGTAAAGCGAATGGAAATTGAAAATAAAGTAAAATCAAAGTTTCCCCATATTCAGCTTTTAGCTGAAAAGGTTGAAACACGCAATCAATATGAGGTTGCTATACATTCTGGCTATGTATTGTTTCAAGGCTATTTCTTTGAAAAGCCGCAAATAATGAGAGCTATCGATATACCTGCGAATATTATTAATTATTTTCAAATTATTTCAATTTTAAAAGATGAAGAACCAGATATCAATATTTTAGCGGAAAATATCGAGCGAGAAATTTCGATTTCTTACAAGCTTTTACAGCTAATTAACAGCTCAAAAAACCGTAGAAAATCTAAAGTACGTTCTATTAAACAGGCGATTATTTTACTAGGATTATCAGAGCTGCGCAAGCTCGTGTACTTACTGGCGATGCGGGAATTGAATAATTATGAAAAAACAGATGTATTTAATGAATTAGTTGCGGCTTCCTTATTCAGAGCGAAAGCGTGTGAAAAAGTAGCGAAGCTAAATTATAAAAAGAACTTTTCCGAGTATTTTTTAATTGGCTTATTATCATTAATCGATGCTTTATTAAAGCGTCCAATGTATGTAATTTTAAGAAAGATGCCTTTATCTGAGGAAATTGTTCAAACAATTAATGGTGTAGAAACTGAAATGACCCCTTATTTACAATTTAGTGAAGCGTTATATAAATTGGACTGGGACAAGTTGACAGAATTGTCGCTACAATTAGGCTTGAATCAGGAAATGGTTTTTCAAATTTATGATGAGGCAGAACAGTGGTCGAGGGAAGTTATTAGTTAACGGCTTTTGTCCAAAGTAATGCAAAGGAAAATTGAATAGAGAAAGAGGAAGTCGTGTGAAGAGTAGTGAACAGTTTACAGTGAAAGATACAGTAAGTGAATATCTATTTGTCATCATAGGAGCGGTAATAATTGCTATCGGTTTTAATGTCTTTTTATTACCAAACCAAGTTGCTTCGGGTGGCGTAAGTGGCATTAGTACAATATTAAATGGTTTATTTGGTTGGAATGCGGGAATAATTCAGTATGCATTTAATATTCCTTTGTTTATTGCAGGGGTTTTAATTTTAGGAAAGAAATTCGGTGTCAAATCGTTCATCGGTACAATTACTTTGCCAGCCTTTGTTATCTTGACGAGTGGCTGGGAGCCATGGACGCTAAATCCGCTACTAGGCGCAATTTTTGGAGGAATCGTTGTCGGCTCAGGGCTTGGACTTGTTTTTAAAGGGAAAGCTTCAACAGGTGGTACGGATTTACTAGCGCAAATTATTACGAAATTCACAGGTCTTACTTTAGGAACAAGCGTGTTAATGATTGATGGTATCATCGCTGTCAGTGCGGCACTTGTATTTGATTTGGAAAAGGGATTGTATGCAATCATTGGTCTATACGTAACGACGAAAACAATCGACATTATTCAACTAGGCTTTAGCCAATCAAAAATGGCCTATATTATTACGAATAGAGAGGAAGAAATGCGTGATGCGATTTACAGAGAAGTAAATCGTGGTGTAACAAAGCTTCCTGCTTTTGGTGGTTATACGGGAGAAGAAAAAACATTTTTAATGGTTGTTGTTTATCAAACGGAATTCACGAAATTGAAACAAGTCGTAAAGATGGTTGACCCGACAGCTTTTGTTGTTGTGGCAGATGCTTATGAAGTGCTAGGCGAAGGTTTCAAACGGGTATAAATTTGCTATACTTGAATAGAGATAAGTTGTCTTAGTTTAGTTGCGTCAAGCGGCTGTTAAAGGTTTGGAAAAGAGACTCTCGTGATGCGGATGAGTGAAGCGTTAGCATCTGTGAATTTTTTGGGGTAAATATGGATAATTGGAGGGGGACAATATGAAAAAACTACTATTAACGTTTGCTTTCGGCTCGGTAGTATTTTTAGCTGCATGTGGTGGTGGCGCTCAGGAGAATAATGCTACAGCGAAACCAGAAGGTGAAACAATTGTTATGCGCAGCTGTGCGAGCTGCCACGGCGGTCAATTACAAGGTATGCGTAATACACCTGCATTAAATGATGTTGGCTCACGTTTATCAGAGGAAGAAATTTTAGATATTATTTTAAACGGAACATCTAACGGTATGCCTCCAGGTTTAATTAAAGGCGAAGACGCAGAAAAAGCGGCTGCATGGTTGGCAGAGCAAAAATAATGACAAGAGAGTCGCTTAGAATTTATTTTCTAAGTGGCTTTTTTTGATTCAGGAGGATACATTTCCCGTAAAATAAGTGGAACATGTTACAATGAGGAAGACTATAAAAGATCGAGAGGTTGTGCCAATGGTTCAAGTTACAACAAGAGATGTAATGGAAAAATTTAATTTACAAATCGTTAGTGGTCATGAAGGGATTGGACGTTATATTACAACGAGCGATATATCAAGGCCGGGGCTAGAAATGGCTGGCTATTTTACACATTATCCAGCAAATCGTGTGCAGCTACTTGGAAAAACAGAGCTTTCCTTTTTTGAGATGCTACCAGATAATGTGAGGAAGGAACGTATGCGTCTGTTATGTGCACGCAATACGCCAGGAATTATTATTTCAAGAGATTTGGAAGTACCAAAGGAATTGATTGCAGCATCGAATGAAAATCATGTACCTGTCTTAATTTCTAAGCAAACGACAACGCATTTTTCGAGCCGACTGACGAATTATTTAGAAAGCGAATTAGCACCGACAACAGCAATTCATGGCGTACTTGTTGATATTTATGGAATCGGCGTATTGATTCTTGGAAAAAGTGGCGTAGGGAAAAGCGAAACAGCACTAGAGCTTGTCAAAAAAGGGCATCGTCTTGTAGCGGATGATTCTGTCGATATTCGCCAAGAATCAGAAAATATGATTATCGGTAGTCCACCACCATTATTGGAGCATTTATTAGAAATTCGAGGGATTGGCATTATTAATATTATGACGCTATTTGGTGCGAGTGCTATTAGACCATATAAACGAGTTACGCTTGTCGTGGAGTTGGAGAATTGGGATCCAAATAAATCCTACGACCGATTAGGGCTTGATGAGGAGAAAATGAAAATTATTGATACAGAGCTCACAAAGCTAACAATTCCTGTACAGCCTGGTCGTAACGTATCGGTTATTATTGAAGTAGCTGCGATGAATTATCGTTTGAAAAGAATGGGCGTTAACGCAGCAGAGGAGTTTTCTCGTCGGTTAGATGCTGTCATTGCATCAAATGGCGAAGTGGATGATTTTAATTAGATAAGGAGTGAAATAATGGAATTTATTATAATGAAGATTAACCCAGTTGCCTTTGCAATTGGACCTATAGAAGTTCGCTGGTACGGCATTTTAATAGCACTTGGTATTGTGCTTGCTTATTTTTTAGCACAAAGAGAAGCAGTACGCCTTGGAATCCACCAAGATTTTATTGCGGACATGCTTATTTGGGCTGTGCCGATTGCGATTATTAGTGCGCGTATTTATTATGTAGGAATGGAATGGAACGTTTATAAGGACAATCCACTTAGAGCGATTGAAATATGGAATGGCGGTATTGCCATACACGGGGCATTAATTGGTGCGTTTATTACAGCCTATATATTTACGAAAAGACGCAATGTTAGCTTTTTACGCATTGCTGATATTGCAGCACCAAGTATTTTATTAGGACAAATTATTGGGCGCTGGGGTAATTTTATTAATCAAGAGGCACATGGTGGCGAAGTATCACGTAGCTTTTTAGAAAATTTATATTTACCTAATTGGCTTATTGAGCAAATGTATATTGAAAAACTTGGCTCATATGTGCACCCGACATTTTTATACGAATCTTTATGGAATGTAGTTGGTTTTATTATTTTAATAATTGCACGTAAATTTAATTGGCGTCGTGGGGAAATGTTTTTCTTTTATATTATTTGGTATTCAATTGGACGCTTCTATATCGAATCACTGCGTACAGACAGTCTCTATTTAATTGGGGATCTGCGCTCAGCACAAGTTGTGTCGATTATTGGTGTTGTAGTAGGCTTAGCCCTGATTATTTATCGTCGAATGACTGTGAAGCCTGTTGAGCGTTATTTAGATAAGTAAGGAGTGATTTGAGATGGTCAAAGCATTATTATTTGATTTTGATGGGACGTTATTAGATACGAATGAATTAATTATCCAAACATTTATGCATGTACTAGAAGAAAAATTTCCTGGGCAATATTCGCCAAAAGATTGCATAAAATTCCTCGGCCCTTCTTTACGTGAAACATTTACTGAAATTGCACCAGATGCAGCAGATGAAATGATTGCAAGCTATCGCAAGTGGAATATCGAACATCATGACCAGCTTGTTACACAATATGAGGGTGTAGTTTCTACATTAGAACAATTGCATGCAGAAAGAATAAGATTAGCTATTGTTTCAACGAAGCGTCGCGAAATGATTGAGCGTGGTTTAAAGGTGTTAGGTGTTGGACATTTATTTGAACAGATTATTGGCTATGATAGTGTACAGCATGTTAAACCACATCCTGAACCAATTTTATTAGCATTAGAAAAAATGCAGTTAGCAAAAGAAGATGTCATTATGATTGGCGATAATTCGCATGATATTGAGGCTGGGCATAATGCAGGGGTAAAAACAGCTGGTGTCGCATGGGCTTTCAAAGGTGAGGACTATTTACAACAATTTTCCCCAACTTATATGCTTCAACATATGACAGATTTATTGGCGATTGTGAAAGGGTAAAGCTTATGAGAAGAACCGAGCGTTATAAAGTAGAAGGTGCGAATTCACTATGGCATGTTTATAACACAGTATCTTTTTGGAAAGTAATGAAATGCTTTATTTTTATTCAAATTGGACGCTTCACGCCATTTATGGTGATGAAAAATTGGATTTATCGTACTTTTCTTCGGATGGATATTGGAGAGAAAACATCATTAGCATTAATGGTAATGCCTGATACGATGTTTCCAGAGCGCATTTCAATTGGTGCCAATTCAATAATCGGCTTTAACACAACAATTTTAGCACATGAGTATTTAATCAACGAGTATCGTTTAGGTGATGTGAAAATCGGAAGCAATGTCATGATTGGTGCTAACTCGACCATTTTACCAGGAGTAGAAATCGGCGATGGTGCGATTGTGTCCGCTGCAACACTTGTACATAAAGATGTACCCGCAGGATGTATGGTTGGTGGAAATCCAATGCGCATTATTTTCACAGCAGAAGAAATGATAGCACGAAATAAATAACTATAGCAGGCTGTTGGGAAAACTTATTTCTCAGCAGCCTGTTTTGCATTTTATAAAATAAGAATTACTTAGAAAAAATCTAATTTATTTGTGAGATACCTGAGCCTTGATTATGGAAAATAGAAAATTCATGAATAAATCATAAGAAAGCGCAGATAAATCGAAGAATCCGCAGATAAATCATGGGAAAGCGCAGATATCTCGAAGAATCCGCAGATAAATCACGAGAAAGCGCAGATATCTCGGAGAATTCGCAGATAAATCATGGGAAAGCGCAGATATCCCAGAGAATCCGCAGAT
>NZ_PYWN01000098.1 GCF_003049505.1 Metasolibacillus meyeri | reverse complement strand
GATTGTATCTTACATTATCAATTTTTAAATTTTTCAAATTCATACTGTCTATAATTTTACTGAAATTTTCTGGATTTTTCTCTTTTGCTAATTCATAAAGCAAGCTAATAGTTTTTAAAATACGTGTTTTTCCCTGACCATTATTTCCAAAAAAAACTGTATTTCTATTCAAATCAAACTCAATGGAATTACTTTGATCCTTAAATTCCAGATATAGATTATAGGTCTTCATAAAAATCACCTCATTAATTATAGTTTTTAAAAGTAGTCTTCAATATAAACTCACGAACAAATAGAGCCTTATCTACATAATAGACCAAAAGAACCAATATATTCAACATTTAATTATTTTTGATTTAATACAAAGGAAATATTATTCACAATAAAAAATCACCTATTGAAATACGTGATCAACATAAGGGAAATTCTAAAATTGATTGCCGGGACTATTCATTCTCCATCTAATCCAAGTTGGCCAAGCAGACGAGAAAGTTCGCGCCTGCTTTTTTCATCTGCAATACCTTCACTTTTTAAGCTTTCATATTCTTCATACGCATCTAAGTAAACGTCAATGAGCAAGTCGAGAGCAGGTGAATAAGAACCAGCTTCAACCAATGCTTTTTCGATTTGCTCTTTTTTCTTGGTACGAAAATCATTTGAGTGAGAAGTTTTAATATGAGAACTTCTCTTCTCACTTCTCACTTTCTGAATGCCTAGTTGCTCATGCCATTTATCTTGACTCTTCCACCTCGATAAAGTTTTTTCGTTAATCTCCAATTGTTCAGCAATCTCACGGTTTGTAATATCTCCCCGATGTTTTTTAAACAACTCAAACGCTTCATCCCGCTTCGGATTTCTCGGCTTTGCCAATTCTTATTCACCTCGCTTTCGTGAGAACTTTTTTTGTAAAAAATCTTAGTGAGGTGCGCGTTTACATCCCCTAACCGGTCTTGGGCAAAAAGAGAAAAATTAAAATTGATAGGGGGGTCACATAAAGAAAAGACCGCGCACAATTACGCAGCCTTCTTTCTTTTCTCCTTCTCAATCGACCATATCAATACTTCCTTTTCGGTGCTGGTCCTTCAATCTTGGCACTGATTGCTTTCGTGCGTTCCTCTGCTGCTACTGTGCCAGCTTCATAAACCGCTTCTATCATTGTAAGGTGCTTTTCAATAATGCCGCGCAACTGCTCATAATCTACCTTCTGACGCTTCATATAGAACACCTGTAGCACTTCATTGTCTTGTGAGGGCAATTGTGCCAGAATCGAGCGAAATCGCTTGTAGCCCTTTCTAAGACGTTCTATTTGCCGTCTGCGATTTTCCTTTTCAGCCACAATCATTAAGGCTAGGCGCTCCGTTCCTTTCGCTAACCAACAATCATTATCGTATGACGTAACACCGTAAGAGAATTCATATAGTTCTTGGAAGTATTGCGCGGCTGTTCGTTCTAGATAATCGGCTAGATCGTTAGAAGTAGCATCCTTCCACAGTAAATAAACGACTTCCCTTATGCGCCCTTCTACCTCTGGCACACAATCAAATGCTTGGCTATTCTTATCGTATTTTGTTCCCTCTGTCATAGCGGCTATTCGTTCTGCGAAATCACCGCTAATTGCTGCTAGGTTCATTGCTACACCTCACTTTCATTTCTCTAAGGTCGGATAATATAATAACGCTACTCTTTAGAAAGTCCTCTATATCCATTTCCATTGGTTCAATATCATTTGTTACTACTACTCTTTTAAACTGCATTCCTAACAAATCCTTGGCATATATCGCCTTATCTCCAAAAATGATAAATCCCTCCCCATCCAGCACCCATTCCCCTTTAAAGAAGCGGACAGCGATTCCTTTATGAAGGGCATACAAAATCATATCGTCTCCCTCAAACTTTTGACCATACAGCAATTTAGCAAATAGACCATGCTTCTTTGCGTTCTGATTTCCGTATTTCGGGTAACAGTTTCCCCTATTGCCTTGTGCCAATGTGTTACCTGCTAAAAATCGTCCCTTTTTGTCTCGCTGTGGTTGCAATGTTATCACTCCTTTGACGGTGTTCGTTTTGTAAGGACACGTTACCTATAAGCATTTTTTAGCCGACATTTGCCAACATTTCATAAGTAGAAGGGTTGTACATGGGAGCAATATCTATATAGATTTTTACGCTAGCATTTTCTAGCAATTAATAGCACAAAAGTTAGTAAATATTAGTAATGTAACGTTTGTCTATATAGGCTTTCACACTCTCATTTTCCAACAATCTATACGCATCCACTATATAAGTTTTTATTTCAGGTTTTTTCAGGTTGTCCTGCTCTTATGCTGCTTATATAATCTTTACCTTAACATTCGGCTTCCTGTAGCACTTTAACGCCTCTGCTTCCAAATAGATACTCTCAACTATTTAAAAACGCTACATAGGCTTCCTATGTAGTCAGAAGCCTATACAATGGGTTGAATGTAGTAAATTGTAGTACTACTTCCACACTGCTATTCCTACCGCTCTACTGTGTACCAATCGCCAAAACTATTTATCGCGATGCCCCATATGTTCCCTCGATTCGTTAAAGCCAACGCTATAATGCGGTGCGCCCCGTTCTTTTCAAAAGCTACTGGCACACTACTAATCTGCACGATCCTTTCATTTGCTTTTAGCACTTCTTCTTTTCTTGCTTCTAATGCTTTTTCTGTTTCACTATAGTAATCTATCATATTAGTTCTGCTCCTTTTTTATATAAATCCCTGCTTTTGGTTTTTTAAAGCTAAAAGGTAGGACAGGTAAGGCGTATTTTTTCTTGTGCCTGCCCTTGTCATACCCCCTTAAACCCTTGCTATTACTAGGTTTATAGAATTTTAGTAGGACAGGTAGGACAGTAGGGCGAAAAAAATATAGGGTATATATAAACGCATATAATAGAAGTACTCATGTACTTACACAATTTATACATGTATATATTATTTATGCCCTACTTGTCCTACCTGTCCTACTTATACATCTAAACGTTGATATATAAGGTTTTTGAAGGTAGGGCAAGTTTAAAATAACGCTCTACCTTGCCCTACGACTAACCATATTTCTCTGTATCCTCTGAAAAATCAAAGCCAAGTTCTTCAATAATTGTGCTGGCTAACGGTACTACATGGTACCCTTTTGGCGAATTTCATAGCGTGTGGTACCCTGTTTGGTACCGCCTAAACCCTGTTATACCAACGTTTCAAGGGGTAAAGTACCAAAGTACCAAGTACCAAACGAAAAATAGGGTGTATATATACGAACACACATTATATAGCTGGCTGTATGCAATTACATCATGTATATATTTTTCTTGGTACTTTTGGTACTTTTGGTACTATTACTATCTAAACCTTGATATATAAGCTTTTTAAGCGGTACCAAAAATTAAATTTAATTAATTTAATATGGTACCCTGTGGTACTTCTCGTCATTTTTATAATTTGTGTTAGTAAACATTAAGAATATGCGGAATGTGAATTTGTTTCTTTGAAATCGAAGCCTAAATCCTCTATGATTTTCGGCTGAATAGCTATACCGCGAAATTTTCTTCCCTTATGCTTGATTTGCTGGTAATCTACTATTTTATTGTTATTAAACCCTTTAATACTAATTCCCCTACGTAGCCATTCATTGCGAATTGTATTTTGCTCTGTTTTTAGAAAATCTTTTAAGTAGTTGGGTAGAAGGTGAATAGTGTTGTCCTTGAAAACTGCCTTTATCTCACCTCGTGGCAGATATTGACCAAATATCGCTTCTCTATCTGCGTCCAAGTCTGATAAGATGTCTTCTAGCAACTGCATAGGCTTATCTACTGCTTTGTTCTCTTTATTTAATTCATCGAATAAATCAGCCAATACAGATAAATCAATGGTACAATCAAAGAAACTATTGAGTACATCAGCCGTAAATACAATAGCTGCATAATACCGCGCAATACGTGAAATAACCTCATTCCCGTAGGCTTTTTGCTGAAATCTTTGATTATACGTTTCTTCAAAATGTGGAATGATGGTTTCTTTTTGCGCTTGCCACTTATTTAAAAACGCTAACCCTATTGAGCCATAATAATTTTCAATAGCTTTATATAAATCAGTAAAAAACTGATAGTTCTCCCCTTCAAATGGTAGCCCTGTAATCGGTAATATCCTAGCCGCTACACCGCCAGCGCGGTCTGCATAAGCATTTAATGAATCTTCTCCCGTAGAAAGCATAAGATTGCCCCATGTATATTCACGTTGGGAGCCGCTAACAGTCCCTCTCCCCTTTGAACGTCCACCGCTAAAAGTGTAAACGAAGCCCTGTAGCTGTCGTTCATCTGCTTTTCTAGTATCATCTAATAGCAATGGAAAGCTATTTAAAAACGAGGCTTTCCGCTCAGCTGCTACTTTTGTTAAATTCCATTCAGACACTAAATGCTCTGTTCCCCACACGCTGGCGCAAGCCCTTAAGACAGTTGTTTTCCCCTGTGAAGTGACACCCGACAAATCAATGATAAATGGCTTCATTTTTAGGTCTTGCAGTAAAACAGATGTAAATGACGCGACAACCATTAGAAGGGCTTTAGGGTGCTTTTGAATAGGCTTCAATACATGTTCAATCCATTCTTCAATTGTTCCCGATGTTTGAAATGCTTCTAGTAATTGCTTCTCCCCAATGTCAGGTGGTAAAATCGTCACACCATTAGCTGTTAATGGATGAATGAACGTATTTTTTATATGCCCTATTCGTTCTACTAAAAACTCATGATCTGACCGTCTTATCATATTTAACCTATCAAAATAGGTGATTAATTCTTTCGCGTTATTATCTGTCACAGCTAAAGACTTATAGGACAACTTTAACAATTCTTTCTTTATTGAAAGGTCGCCTGCTGGAATCACCTCTCTATACCACCTACCTTTATCACGCCAAGCAAGCTCATAATATAATTGTGCATGTTCTATATTAGTAAAGGAGCGTGTAATATACGGCACTTGTCGGCAAATCATCACTTCTAATATCTCCACATCACCAGTAGGCTTTTTCTTTTCAACTACTTTGAATAGGCAACCATGCTCATAGAAATAACCTTTCGGAAATATATCACCCGCTACCTGCTCTATTGGAAAATCGGCTGCCGCGCTGAATTCCTTTTTATAGTCCGACAACGTTTTCTTTTTACTTGCTGCGGCTGCTAAGAGTGTTCGTTCCCCATAAGTCATTGCGCCTCGCTGTGCGTCCCATTTCTCCCGATACAGCCCACTATTGCGGAACATTCTATCCATCTTTACAAAGTCCTTATCACAATAGTAAGCAAGCTCCTGACATAAAAAATAGTCGGTGTCAGAATGGTCGTTATCCCTTATCAGTTCCCCTTGATACATGGCGAGTATGGATTCACCATTCACTTTATCTTCAAACATTTTATTCCATGTCATAGTGTCGTCCTCAAAATTAAAAGGCTCACTGTTGAACTCTGTTTCTGTATACTGTGCTAGCTGCTCTTTGCTGAAATAATCCTCAATCAGCGCGGCTACCTCGTCAGAACGTTCCTGAATCTCATTGCCATTCTCCCGATTCCCCGTAAATGTGAAGTAACGACCATACGAATATAGCTCCACACCGTATGAAGCATTTTTAAAACCTGTTTGTGTGATATAAGTAGGTAAAGCGCCTTTCACAATAATATGAACCCCTGTGCCACTCGGTGAAAACTCTGTATAAGAATCTAAGCTGTCTATAATTGTGCTGGCTGTTTCATTGAATACGCCATTTTCATAACATTTATCAATATCCACGCCGATATATTCGTCATTTTGAGAGAATACAAAGCCTATTCCGTCATACTGTCCACTCCTGGCCGCTTCAACTGCTTCATAGAAATAGCACCATGTCGTAGGGTCATTCGTCTTTGCAAAGCTCCCGTTTGGCTGATATGGTACTTTGGTTCGTTTGCTGCCTTTCGTTTCAAACTTCCACACAATCCATCGAGTAATAGCCTGTAATTCATCTGGAATCTGTGAAAAATTATCGCTTTCCACTGTTTCTGAATGCTTTAAAATGCCTTGTTGCATGTCCTGAAATTCATTTTCCTTGTCTACTGTAGTCACTTTCTCACCATCTTTCATTTATGACCTATTCCCATGTACACGCCGCCAAGCTGTGTATTTTCACCATTCACTCGTAATTTCACTAATCACTTCAAAAGCGGCTCGATATGGCCACCAACGTTTGCGCTTCTTTTTAACTTCAATGGCCCTCATGCGGACATCACACACAATTTCACTTTCTAAGAAGCGTGGTGACATCGTTGTGAGTTCTGACATCTTTTCTAAGTCAATAAGCCACAACACTTCACGCACCTCTTCATCAAGTCGCTTTTCGATATATTGCCGAATGGCTTGCTTATCAAGGTTTACTTCAATGTTTGCTGGTAACATGATTAATCACCTCTTGTATTGGTAATTTCAAAAATTGAATCAAATTCTACATCTAAAGCACTACAGATTTTCTTAGCTGTTTCAGGTCTAGGTGACTGTTTTCCATTCGAAATTTGAATTAAAGTTGCTTCTGAAACACCTATAGAACGTGCAAATCCCCGTTTTGAAAACCCTCGTTTAATTAATTCTTGATTAAAGCCACCTTGTGATTTCAATTGAATAACCAAAACAAAACCTCCTCTATAATCAGATTAACCAATATATTGGTTGTATTAGTTTGTGAATTGATGATAAGGCTTTTTCGATAGAAAGTCAATCAATTTTAATTAACATATTGGTTATTCTGATTCGATTATGATATAATTCAAACAATCATTGTGAAAGGGAGTATGAAAATGTCAGGTTTTATCCATTGTAATTTGAGGGTTTTAATGGCTGAACGAGGCTTAAATATACAAAATGTAAAAGACCAAACTACACTATCAAGGACGACCATTTCAAACTTGTATAATAATTACGTTTCAGGTATTCAATTCGACACTCTAACACAATTGTGTACGCTTCTTAAATGTACGGCTGGTGACTTACTTACCTTTGTTAATGTGAAGGTTTCATTTAATGACATTTCTATAGATTGTAAAGTTGACAAGATAATAGAAAGTCACATTGAGGATCCTTCCGAAGGGTACGGTTGGAACTATGTTTCAAAGGCTAAAAGTAAATTTTTAATTAACTTAATGCTTAAATACGAGGGTGAACTTTTGGTTTTTGATTTTGAAGTAGACACTGTTGTACATTTTAATGAACTCAAACAAATCATCGACACAAATAATCGTATTTCAGAAATATTTCAATTGAAGTTAGATAATTTAAAAGCTCCTGTCTATGTAATTGACTATATAGAAGAACAACTTGAGGAATTTTTATCTAAGTGCATACATGATAGATTTATTAATATATTTGACGATTTAGATTAATCACACTCACCTATTCCTATACACACGCCGCCAAGCATGAAGGGAATAGACAAGGTGAAACTATATAAATCAGCAAAAGAACCCGAAATATACTACTATTTCAATGCGAAAGGTGAAAAGCTGTGGCTGTACCGCCATAAATTTTATGATGCGGCTGGAGTACGGAGAGAAAAGAAGAAAAGCAGCTTTAAAACAGAAAAGGCAGCGTTGAAAGCCCTTCTGGAAGTAAAGGCTGCCACGCTGCGCGGTGAAACAAAACATATAGAACATGATAACTTAACTATCGCCCAATGGCTAGATACTTGGCTAGAAATAAATAAAAACAAGTGGAAAGATACCACTATAAAACACCGGACATTAGCCGTTAAAAATCATATGAAGCCCTTGATAGGCCATTACAAGCTTCATAAGCTGGATCGTGTAACCTATCAAAAGTGTTATATTAACGAATTAGAAAAGAAATTAAAGCCTGGAACGGTGAAGTTGTTACACAATGTTTTTAAAATTGCTATTAATGCCGCAATCGAGGAAGAAATTTTAGTACGCAATCGGTTTATTAAAGTAGTGATAAAGGATGAAGATGTGATTGAATCTAAGGCTAAGGCAAATTTTTTAACACCTGCTGAACTAAGTAAGGTGCTACAAGTAGCAAAAGAAACGGATACCATCACAAATTATAGTTTTTTACTTACGGTTGCTTATACTGGAATTCGTCGCGGTGAAGCGTGTGGCTTACAGTGGCAAAATATCGACTTCAAAAATAATACAATCACAATTGAGCGTACAAGGGACGACACAGGAACGAGAACGCCTAAAACGAAAAATAGCTATCGAACTATTTTAATTGATAGCGTGGTTATTGATCAGCTCAAGAAATATAAAATATGGTGTAAAAAAACGATGCTTAAATACGGCATGAAGTACCATGATGAGCGTTATGTATTTATTTCAGATGATGGCGAGCCGATTACTGAAATGAAATGCCAGTACCCTTTTAAACGTGCCCAACTTAAGGCAGGTGTGATTAATGCAGAGGAACAGCCAAAATGTTCGTTGCATGCATTACGTCACACACATGCCACGATACTATTAAATAACGGGCAAAATGTAAAAGTAATTGCTGAACGTTTAGGGAATACCCCTACTATGGTAATGGATATATACGGGCATGTATTGAAGGAATTAGAAGAGCAGTCTGTAGCTATTTTTAGTGATACATTAAAGGCGATTGGGGCTAAAAGTGGGGCTGATTCATTTTAAAAGCCCCTGTAACGCCTATAAATCAACATTCTACTGCCTCTTTATAGACTACGTATGTTACCATATAATAAAGTGAAACTAAAATCAACGAGAAAGTTCATTTTAGAAAAGCTTCTCACATGCTGCGAGAATACACTTAATTATTACAAAGGAAAGAGTGATTACTTATGTCAATTTTCAACGAAATCGTAGATCGTCGTAAATCCCGTTCTTATAAATGGGATCGTATGGAGCAAATTTTTAATATTGAAGATGCAAGCGATATTTTACCAATGTGGATTGCTGACATGGATTTTGCTGCGCCTAAAGAAGTAATTGAAGCAATTGAAGAACGCTTAAAGCATCCCGTATTTGGTTATTCCTATGTTTGCAATGGCTGTAAAGCAGCAGTTGTAAGCTGGTATGAGCGCCGCCATCAATGGACAATTGAGCCAGAAGCAATTTTATTCCATCATGGTGTTGTGCCAGCAATCGCCAGTATTATCGAAACATTCACAGAGCCAAATGATAAAGTAGCTATTTCAACACCTGTTTATCCGCCATTTTCAAGCGTTACTAAAAATCAAGGTCGCGAGCTGGTATGTTGTGATTTAGTTGAAGTAAATGGTTCTTATACTTACGATTTTGCAAAGCTAGAAGAGCTATTTAAACAAGGGGTTAAGCTCTACATACTATGTAATCCTCATAATCCAGCAGGCGTTGTCTGGAGCCGAGCACAGTTAGAAGAGCTCGTTGCACTATGTATTAAATACGATGTGTATTTATTGGCGGATGAAATTCATGCCGACGTCATTTTACCTGGGGCAAAATTCATCCCAACATTAACTGTAGAAGGCAATGAACAAGCAAAAATCATTTCTTGTATTGCCCCTACTAAAACATTCAACTTAGCTGGCATTCAAGCTGCTATGATGGTTGTACCAAATAAAGATTTGCGCAAGCAATTAGAGCAAAATGCGATGGCACATGGCAAAATGGATTTAAATGCCTTTGCTTCTGCCGCTGTACAAGCTGCTTACACACACGGTGATGCTTGGTTAGATGAGTTGATTGACTATTTATCAGTGAATATGGATTATGTCATGAAAGAATTAAATGCACTAGATGGTATTTCTGTTGCTAAGCCTGATGGTACGTACTTAATGTGGATTGACTACCGCGCAACTGGCTTATCGGAAAAGGAAATGATGGATCGTCTATTAACGATTGGCAAAGTCGCTTTAGAACCAGGAACAAAATATGGTGAGGCAGGACGAGGCTTCCTACGTATAAATGTCGCATGTCCATTCTCTGTCGTTGAAGATGGCGTTGCCCGCTTTAAAAAGGCATTTGCTGCCAACTAAATAAAAAAAACAGGAAGGTCGTCCGAAAAGATAATGTCTTTTCAGACGGCCTTTTTTAGTTTTATTGGGCGAATTTTGCTGTTCGCTGGGCGATTTCCTTCGTTCGTTGGGCAAATCGTTACTTTTGAACTAAGAAAGAGTTTGCTGTTTTGTTGCAAAGTTCACCATGTAGCAAAAAAAGAAACTTCTGTTGTGAAAAAACGTATATAATGATATGGAGGTATTTTTGCATGAGAGTAATTAAATTTTTGTTGATAACAGTTATCGTGCTTGGGCTAGCAGGTTATGGCGTTTATCATTTCGGTATGCAATTTATTTCTAAAAAAGTAGCAGAGACCGTGACAATAGAGTTAGCAGATAGCGGGCAAATCGAAGCGGTCAAGCATGCGGTTGAACAAAATGCGACATTGGCAGGCTATATGGATGAGGCAAAAGTGGCTGACCTAAGTGAACTACCTTTTACAACAAAGGAAGAAGCGACAAAGGTATTAATTCAAAAAGTAGGTGTGACTGCATTAAATGATATCCGCGTCAAAGCAGAAAATGGCACACTTTCACAAGAAGAAATTATTCAAGAAATCCAAGAAAAATTAACACCAGAGGAGCAACTCGCTTTAAAGGTCATTATCTATCAAGAATTGTATAAGTAAACAAAAAAGTGAAATCGACGATGCGATTTCACTTTTTTATTATATCCATTACGTCGAGGCGTAAATTGCGTCCAGATTTTTTCAAGCTAGCTCGAAAAATTCCTCACAAAAAGCTGACGCTATGTTGTTGCTGTCGCTTTGCTTTCGCAACAGAAAACATTGCTGAATTAAGTGGAGGCTATTTTTGTTCCTGCTCTTTTTTCATGCGTTCATCTCGCTCTGCTAATGCACGCTCCTCAAGCTCCTTTGCCGCAAGTTCTTGCTTTTTCGCAAATTTGCGTATAAGTTTGAGCACAAAAAAGCATAGCAATAACAAAAGAAGTATTTCTATAAACGCTGGTAAGTATGTCGATTTATCCTCAGGGAAATAAAGAAAACCCAAATTTAATATGAATGAAGTCATTTTTTCACACTTCTTTCAGCTAATTATTCAAAAATTGTAATTGATTCAATTTTAATATCTTCCACTGGCTTATCGTTCATACCTTTTTTCACGTTAGCGATTTTATCAACGATGTCCATGCCTTCTACAACATGTCCAAACACTGTATGCTTATGGTCTAACCATGGTGTACCACCGTGCTCAGCATAATATTCAACCGCTTCTTTCGGGAAGCTTGCTTGCTCCATTTGACGAATCATATCGCTTGGAATATGTGGCATTTGCACGATGAAGAATTGTGAGCCATTTGTATTTGGTCCCGCATTTGCCATTGATAATGCACCGCGGAAGTTAAATAAATCATGGTGGAATTCATCTTCGAAAGAACCGCCCCAAATAGATTCGCCGCCCATACCTGTACCAGTTGGGTCACCGCCTTGGATCATAAAATCAGTAATTACACGATGGAAAATGATGCCGTTATAATACCCTGATTTCGCATGACCTAAAAAGTTTTCAACTGTTTTTGGTGCATGCTCTGGGAATAATTTAATTTTAATTGAACCCATTGTTGTATTCATTTCTACTAAAATTTCGCCTGCATTTAGCTCTGTTGTTAATTGTGGAAACATAAGTGTCTCTCCTTTAATTTTAATCATTAAACCTTTTTCATTCTACCATATTTCTTTTCACTTTTCCCCTTTTCGCAATCAAGTTACTTCCTTCGTGTTACGAAATAAGTTATACTGTATAACAATATCTTTTCTCAGCTAAATCCCCCTTTTACTTCTAGATGTCCCGAACTTCTGCTGAGTATACCTACTAAGTTAGAAAGAATGTGACGCACAATGAAAAATCGGAAACACAATTTTATTATTATTTTAATCGCAAACTTTATCGTTGCAGGATCCACAACCATGATTATGCCATTTCTTTCACTATACATTGATACGCTCGGTGATTTTTCTGAAAGCTATGTGCAAAGGTGGGCAGGCTTTATTTTTGCTGCAACCTTTATTACCGCCTTTTTAATGTCGCCCATTTGGGGACGCATTGCAGATAAATATGGTTACAAGCCTATTATGATTATTAACTGCTTCGGCATTGCTATTAGCATCTTTTTAATGGGCTATGTGCAAGATGTTGGGCAGTTTTTTGTACTGCGCTTGTTTATGGGGATTGTAACAGGATTTATTCCGACATCTATGGCATTTATTAGTCGACATACGCCAAAAGAAATTGCAGGAAAAACACTGGGCACGTTGCAAATGGGCAGCGTTGGAGGAACTTTATTTGGTCCTGTAATCGGTGGCTTACTTGCGGATACTTTTGGCTTTACGTATACATTTTTATTTACCGCAGCCGCCATCGTTCTTTCAGGTATCATTATTATTTTCGGCATTCATGAGCCTGAAATCATCAAAAAGAAAAAAAGTGCGATTTATTCTCGCAAAAATGTTTTATGGGCCATCTTCCACCATCGTCTTATGTTCAGCGTAATGATTGTCACAAGCTTAATTCAAATTGGTAATTTTAGCATCCAGCCATTACTTTCTTTATATGTGACACATTTAACATCTGCCGCAAATGTTGCAATGCTTGCAGGTGTGGCATTTAGTGCAGCAGGTTTAGGCAATATATTATTTGCACGCTTCTGGGGTCATTTGAGTGACCAGATTGGCTATGAACGTGTATTAATCGCCTTACTAATTTGCTGTGTTGTATTTGTCGTACCACAGGCATTTGTTACATCATTATGGCAATTAATTATTTTACGCCTCCTATTTGGCATTGTAGCAGGTGGCTTAATCCCAATTACTTCCGCCTTAATTCGCCGTGATGCACCCGTCGCAATTCAAGGTGAAGTAATGGGCTATAGTCAAAGCTTCCGATTTTTAGGAAACATTATTGGTCCTGTACTTGGTGGTATCGTTAGTGGATTAATTAATATTCCAGCTGTCTTTTACGTAACAGGCTCTCTATTCCTTGTAGCTTTTATTATTTTATACTTTATCCAGAAAAAACCAAAGCAATATATGGACGATATGCTAAAGGAGCATGCGTAATCGTGAGGGTGTGTCTGAAAAATCAGGCACACTTTTCATTTATGAGACAAAACAAGACGTTTAACAGAGTTCGTTTAGCCATTCCCGAAAACTGCATATTATGCTATGATAAGTCATTATTGGAGGCATAATTTATGAGAAAATTTTCTGGCTTTCTTATCATTTTTAGCTGCTTTCCCCTTTTATTTTTTTTAAGCGGTGAAATTTCCTATGAGATCAAAGCAGCAAGAACATTTGAAAATCAAATGAAAGAATCAATCGACTTGCCGAATATCACTTCTGCACTACCTATCACATTGCTAGACCAGAATAACAATGTATACAGTGAAGAATATGTAGAATGGCGACAGCCCACATCGCTGGAGAGCATCCCCAAAATCGTCAAGGATATTTTTATTTATAGTGAGGACAGCGATTTTTACGAACACATTGGATTTGATTTAAGTGCCATTACGCGTGCACTTGTTGTGAATACGTCTGAGCAATCTGTACAACAAGGTGGTAGCACGATTACACAACAATTAGTAAGGATGCGCTATTTATCTGAGGAAAAAACGTATGAACGAAAATTAATGGAAATCTTTTATTCTTACGAGCTGGAAAAGCGTTATAGCAAAACAGAAATTTTAAATATGTACTTGAATGAAATTTATTTTAGCAATCAAGTATATGGTATCGCTAGTGCAGCAACTTATTATTTTAGTAAACCTTTAAATGAGCTATCAATAGCAGAAGTCGCCTTTATCTCAGCAATTCCCAATAATCCGTCATTATATGACCCATTGAAAAATTTCGAACAAACAAAAGCTCGTCAAGAACGGTTACTGCAAATTTTAGTTGATCATGATGTCCTTACAATGGCGGAGGCTGAAACACAGAAGAATGTACCTATTCAGCTAAATGTTAAACAAAAAATACAAGCATATCCTGCGTATAGTACATACGTCTTGCAAGAATTGAAGTGGTTAGTTGCTCAAAATGAAGGTTTAGATGTTTTAATTGCGAATGCGAAGACAACACAAGAGAAGGAACAGCTACAAGCGCAACTTCAGGACAAAGTGCAAGCCCTATTCCAGCAAGGAGCCATCATACATACAGCACTTAATCCGACGAAGCAGCTACATGACGAGCAAGCAATCGATCAAATTTTATCATCATCATCAGAACTACAAGCGAGTGCTGTTATTATTGACAATAATACACGAGAGATTACAAGCATTTATGGTGGGAAAAATTACAAAAAATTCGATTTACATCGTGCTTATCAAGCACCGCGTCAGCCTGGCTCTGCTTTTAAACCATTAATTGCTTATGCACCCTATTTTGAAATAACAGATACATCACCTAGCTCTACTGTAAGTGGTGGTGCTTATTGTATTGGAGACTTCTGCCCTCAAAACTATGGAGGCGGAATCTACGGTCAAGTATCTTTATCGACAGCTTTTCGTTACAGCTATAATACGAGTGCTTTAAGACTTTATAATACAGTCGGTATCGATACAGCGTTCTCTTATTTAGAAAAATTTAATTTCCGTTCGCTAGATCAAAGAGATCGAATATATGCTACGGCTCTTGGTGGATTAACCTATGGTGTGACTACACTTGAAATGGCTGATGCGTATACAAGCTTTATCGATGGCTCATATGCTCAAGCACATGCGATTCGCAAAGTAACAGACTTACAAGGAAATGTTCTTTATAAATGGGCAAATGAACGCACTCTAATTTGGTCACCGAAGACTGTACGTTACATGCGCCAGTTACTGACAGACGTTGTCACAAGTGGGACAGGTGTTGGACTTTATACAACAACCAATTATATTGGGGCAAAAACAGGCACAACAAATGATTTTAAAGACTTTTGGCTAGCAGGCTTAACAGACACGGAAACAGCCGCTGTTTGGATTGGCTATGATATACCACGCTCTATGGAAGCAATCGAACGCTACCAAATTCATTTTGCCATTTTTAATAAAATTACGAATTGATAAAGGGAGAGGTGCTGAAATATATCAGCCCCCCTCCCTTTTTTAGTTTGCAAATGGTAAACTTGCTAGCACACCATTATAAAGCTTCATCACAACATAAAAGATTAAAACGATAAATAATGCCCAAACTAATATTTCAAAAAAGATTAACCCTACCATACCACCGATTGACATAAAATTGCTCATCTTGTACACCGTATAAATAAAATAGATGAAGACTGTTAATACAAAAACAACCAGCAATATCATAAAAGATTGGATGCCAAATGCAGACAGCAATGCACCGAAAAAGAAAATCACATAGCCTCCGCGCGCCGCATTCATCGTCTCCCCTACTTTATCACTTGAGAAAAACAGCATACCTAGCTCATGGATCGTCTCACCAATCAGTTTAAATGCGGAAAACATCATGAAAAAGATAAGTGCAAAAACAATTAATAAAAATACTCGTAGCTGTAAATCGGATAAAAATTCACGCATTCCTGTATAAACACCAATCAATTTAAAAAATTCAATGGATTGTGTCACGGTAAAAATACCGAATGTCAAACTAAATAATAAAATGGTGAACAACGGTAAATAACCGTACAAATATGGATTTTTCATAAAAATTTTTTACCCTCAAATTTCGTCATTCTTTCCTATTTATAATAACGAACAAATAGGTCCACTTGCAAGAGTAGAAATGCCTGAGAGCGCATGCAATTGCATAAAAAATCAGTTATAATGAATTTTGTTAGCATTTTTACAACGTTTATGAAAGGAGGATTTTAATAGATGCAAGTTTTAGCGATTTTTATTCCTTTATTGGCAGCTATCTTTATTCCATTATTATTCCGTCGTGCTCGCACTATACATACAGGTTGGTTTGTACTGATTGTACCTCTTCTACTTGTTAGCTATTATGCAACATTTATTTCCCGGGTAATGGATGGAGAGGAAGCCCTTGCTTCTTTTAATTGGATTCCATCTTTAAATATTTCATTCATCTCTTATTTAGATGGACTTAGCTTATTATTTTCTTTATTAATTACAGGGATTGGCACACTTGTTGTACTCTATTCCATTTTCTATTTAGATAAAACGAAAGAGCAGCTACATAATTTTTATATTTACTTATTAATGTTTATGACAGCTATGCTTGGTGTTGTCCAATCTGATCACATGATTACATTGTATTTATTTTGGGAGCTAACATCGATTTCTTCATTTTTACTAATAGGTTATTGGTTCCAGCGAGATAAATCACGTTTTGGTGCTTTAAAATCGATGATGATTACAGTAGCAGGTGGTTTGTTTATGCTTGGAGGCTTTGTGCTGTTAGCGCAAATGGGAGGCACTTATTCCATTCGTGAGTTAATTGCACAAGCACCCTATTTTTGGGATAACGAATACTTTGTACTAGCACTTGTTCTTATTTTGCTTGGTGCCTTTACAAAATCAGCGCAATTTCCATTTTATATTTGGCTACCAGATGCGATGGAAGCACCTACACCTGTCAGCGCGTATTTACACTCTGCAACAATGGTAAAGGCTGGTATTTATTTAGTGGCACGCTTTACGCCAATTTTTGCAGTATCGGAAGTTTGGATATGGCTTGTAACAGGCATTGGACTGTTGACACTTTTCTGGGGCTCATTTTTTGCAGTGAAGCAAAGTGATTTAAAGGGAATTTTAGCCTTTTCAACCGTCAGTCAATTAGGCTTAATTATGGCGTTATTAGGTGCCAGTGCAATTGCCTTTCATGTAGAGGATGCAGCAAATACAGTATTTAAATATGCAGCATTCGCGGCCATTTTCCACTTAATTAACCATGCAACATTTAAAGGCAGTTTATTTATGATTGCTGGTATTGTTGATCATGAAACGGGAACACGCGATATAAGAAAACTTGGCGGATTAATGAGCATTATGCCTCTTAGCTTTTCGGTTGCCTTAATCAGTAGTTTATCAATGGCTGGCTTACCACCATTTAATGGCTTTTTAAGTAAGGAAATGTTTTTAACAGCGATGCTAACACTCAAAGATTTCGAATTATTTGAATTTAGTACATGGGGTATTTTACTTCTTATTGTTGCAGTGATTGCAAGCATCTTCACATTTGTTTATAGCTTTTATTTTGTTTTTAAAACATTTACTGGAAAGCTACAAGCAAGTGAGTTGCCGCAAAAGCCGCACGAAGCACCTATTGGCATGTTGATTGCACCGATGATTTTAGCGGCGCTTGTTGTCGTTATTTTCTGCATTCCAAATGTAGTTGGATGGCTATTTATTAAACCTGCTGTTTTCGCGATTCAGCCGTTTTTATATCAAGACCCATTTTTAGCTTCTACGCCAGCAAGTGTTGATATTACAGTAAAGCTATGGCATGGCTGGACAGCACCTGAACTGTGGTTAACGGTTTGTATTGTCGTTATTGGTTTGATTCTTTTTAAAACATTCGAAAAATGGCAAAAGCTGTATCGTTTACAGCCAGCGAAGTTTTCTTTAAATGCATTGTATGATTTTATAATGGATGGCATATTGAATCGTGGCATGACAAGTTTATCAAAGCGCATGATGCATGGCTCTATGCGTCATTACTTTATGTATATGTTTGCAGCCATTTGTTTCATTGTTATTGGCACATTATTTTACAAAGATGCCTTTAAAATATCGTTTGATGGTGCTGCGCCAATCGAATTATATCAATTAATTTTAATTATCGTACTCGTCTTAGGTACATTAACGACCTTAGTTGCAAGATCACGTATTACCGCCATTGTTGGCTTAGGTGCAGTTGGCTATACAGTCGCATTGTTTTTCGTTATGTTTAATGCGCCTGACTTAGCCTTAACACAGCTTGTTATTGAAACAATTTCGGTTGCATTATTTTTACTTGTTTTTTACCATCTACCTCGTCTAGGTAAAGTACAGGAGTATACACCTTTCCGCTTTAGACGATTAGTTGTTTCAATCGGTATCGGTGCAATGGTCACATTGCTTGCTTTGTCTGCTCATTCACAAAAGCTAGTAGAATCGATTAATCAATATTATAAGGATACGGTCTATTCATTAGCTGGTGGTGGAAATATCGTCAACGTGATTTTAGTAGACTACCGTGGCTTCGATACATTATTTGAAATAACAGTGCTCGGTCTTGCAGGTATGGGGATTTATGCAATGATTAAACTCAGATTAAGCAGAAAGGAGAAGTCGAATGAAAACGAATAAATTGAAAACGAATGATCTTATTTTGCAATTTACAGCAAAAATCGTCTTTTTCATTATTTTCTTCTTCTCCATCCATATTTTCTTTGCAGGGCATTATACACCAGGTGGGGGGTTCGTTGGTGGCTTATTAACATCCAGTGCCATCGTCCTACTTGTGATTGCGTTTGATTTAAAAACAGTGCGCAAAATTTTGCCAATCAATTATATGTATATGACAGCAACAGGGCTCATTATAGCTGTAGCTACTGCCGCCTACCCAATTTTCGATGGCAAACCTTTTTTCACGCATTATTTTGATTACTTTGATTTGCCACTGTTCGGTAAAACATCTTTGCATACAGCTGCATTATTTGATTTAGGCGTATTTTTGGTTGTTGTTGGTGTCACGATGACCATTATTCAAACGATTGGGGAGGATGAATAATGGAAATTATTATGGCTTTTGTATGCGGCTTTTTATTTATGGCTGCGATTTATTTAATTTTGTCGCGTAGCTTACTGCGCATTATTATTGGTACAGGTTTACTCAGTCACGGTGCACATTTACTGATTTTAACGATGGGTGGTCTTGGCGGTAGCGCCCCACCTGTTTTAGCGGAAGGTGTCACAGATTTTGCTGACCCAATACCACAGGCGCTTATTTTAACAGCGATTGTTATTGCCTTTGGGGTAACAGCATTTATTTTAGTGCTTGCCTACCGGGCATATCAAGAGCTGCAAACAGATGATACAACGGCGATGAAAGGAAGTGCTACAGATGATTAATTTCCTTCTATTTCCGATATTAATTACGTTTGTCACTGGAATGCTACTTATCTTTTTCCAGAAAAATATTTATGTTCAACGGACAGTTTCACTTATTTCATTAGGGGCTGCAACAATTTGTGCCTTTTTCGTCATGCTAAAAGTTCAGCTTGAAGGCATTCAATCCGTTACATTTGGCAATTGGCCTGTGCCATATGGAATTACAATGGTAGCTGACGGTGTTTCAACATTGCTTGTCTTCACATCGTTATTGTTAACATTTTTTATTACTTGGTATAGCTTCGGCTCTATTGGTAAAGCACGTGAGCATTTCTTTTATTACCCTGGCATTATGTTTATCTTAACAGGTATCAACGGTGCCTTCACAACAGGTGATATTTTTAATATGTTCGTATTTTTCGAAGTATTATTAATGTCCTCCTATTTGCTTATTGTACTTGGTGGAGAGAAAAAGCAGCTCCGTGAATCCATCCAATATCTTTTAGTCAATATTATTTCTTCTGCACTGTTCGTTATCACAGTTGCTTATTTGTATTCCGTTATTGGTACATTGAGCATGGCAGATATTTCTGTAAAAATTGCAGAAATTAATCAACCAGGTATTATTACAACAATTGCTGTGCTATTTTTAATGGTGTTTGGCTTGAAGGCGGCTATTTTCCCGCTGTACTTCTGGCTACCTAGCTCTTATTCAGCGCCACCAATCCCAGTCTTAGCCCTGTTTGGTGCACTATTAACAAAGGTTGGAGTCTACGCCATTATGCGTACATATACGCTATTTTTCGTACACGATATCGCCTTTACACATCAATTGTTATTAGTCTTTGCTGTATTAACAATCGTTGCAGGCTGTATCGGTGCTTTAGCGCATTTTGATGTGAAGCAAATTATTATTTATAATATCGTTATTGCCGTTGGTGTTATTTTATTCGGCGTAGCACAAATGAATTTTGCTGCTTTAGAAGGCGCAATGTTTTATTTAATACACGATATGCTTATTAAGGCAGCGCTCTTTATGCTTGTCGGCATCATTATTTATATTACTGGTACAAGCGATTTACGCAAAATGGGCGGCTTAATGAAGAAGTACCCTTCACTTGGCTGGTTTTATTTAATTGCGGCTTTTGGGTTAGCTGGCATCCCGCCTCTAAGCGGCTTTGTCGGGAAATTATTAATTGTACAAGGTGGCTTTGCTGCTGGGAATACGTGGAGCAGCATTTTCATTTTAGCATCTAGCTTAATCGTTTTATTATCTGTTATTCGCATTTTCCTTTACGCCTTTTGGGGAGAGGAAGGGCAGACCGTGCAAATTCACCAGAAAACGTATAAGCAACTGTACTACCCTACCGTGATTTTAGTCATTCTTTCAATCGCTTACGGTGTTGGAGCAGAATGGATAACACCATTTATGGACGGTGCTGCACGTGTACTAACAGATCCTTCTATTTATGTTGATGCGGTCATGAAAGGAGCGCAACCTTAATGGCATTTCAAATATTATTGAATTTTTCACTTGCCCTATTATGGATGTTCCTCGGTGATAATTTTACAGCTAGCGGCTTTATTATTGGCTATTTACTCGGACTAGCAGCTATTCTTTTAATGCGTCGTTTTTTCAATGGCCGCCTATATATTGGACGGATTTGGGCCTTTGTTAAATTGACACTTCTATTTTTCAAGGAACTCTTATTAGCTAATGTTGCTGTATTACGCGTTGTATTAAAACCTAAGCTTGATATGCATCCTGCATTTTTCAAATACGATACGACTTTAACAGAGGAATGGGAAATTACACTGTTATCTAGCTTAATTACATTAACGCCAGGCACTGTTGTTGTCCACGTATCAGATGATGCGAAAAGCTTATATATTCACGCAATTGATGCAAAGGATGTCGATGAAACGATTGACTCAATTCGCAATTCCTTTGAAAAAGCGATTTTGGAGGTGAGCCGTACATGACCTATTTTATTTGGGGTTCGATCGTGATTGTCATGCTATCGATGATTTTAGTTATTTATCGTCTAATTAAAGGACCAAACCCTTCTGATCGTGTTGTTGCGCTAGACTCAATAGGTGTTTCCCTTATTGCTTTAATCGGGATGTTTTCGATTATGGTGGAAACAAGCTTTTATTTAGAAATTATTTTATTACTTGCTATTTTGTCATTTATTGGTACTGTAGCCTTTTCTAAATTTATTGAGAAAGGAGACATTATTGAACGTGACAGTTCTCGCTAATATTTTAGTTGTTCTCTTTATCTCAGTTGGTGTTATTTTTATTGCAGTCGCTGCAATTGGCTTGTTCCGATTACCTGATTTATACACGCGGGCACATGCCGCTTCCAAAAGTGCAACATTAGGTGTCATGAGCGTTTTAATCGGAGTATTTCTTCATTTTTGGCTCATTGAAGACCACTTCAATCCGCGCATACTATTAGGAATTTTGTTCATTTTTATGACAGGCCCTGTTGGCGGACATATTATGAGCCGCTCTTCCTATATTGCTGGTGTCAAACCATGGTCAGGCACTGTGCGCGATGATTTAAAGCCAGAAATTGAGCGCATGAAAAAAGAACAAAACGTACAAGATTGAAAAAAGAGCATGAAATCGACAGTTGATTTCATGCTCCTTCGCTTTGCGTGCGAATTCGAGCTTCTTGCGTGCGAATTCATCCCTTTAATGAGCGAATCATTACTTTTGACCTAACGATACGGTCCATACCCACCACGTCGATGTGGTGGGTATGGTGGATACGGTCGGTATGGTGGATAGTATGGATAACGTGGGGGATAAAATTGATTACCTAAAAATCCCCCAAGAAAACCACCTAAAAAAGGCGCACCAAATGTAAACCACGGAAACATAAAAACCCCTCCTTTGCTCTACTATATGACAAAAGCTTAGAAAATGGTGACAAATGAAATATTTGAAAAGCTATTTTCAAATACTTCATTCTGCGACGAGTAATCGCAGGAGCAAAGGTTCTGAAAATTTATTTTGAGCTCGCTCCTTTGCGCCGAGGATGGTGGCGCTTTGCGCGACCACCGCAGAAGCACATCGTTTTAAAAAGTTATTTTCAACACCTTATTTGCGACAAGATTACTGACATCTCATCGCTGTCGCTTCATTTTCATAAAAAAAGATAAACTCATAAAAAAATCGATTTACACCAAGATGCTTGATGTAAATCGATTTTTATCTTTCTAATACAACTTACTCTTCCTCAGCTAATTGCTCAATAAAGCTTGCTAAAGTACGTACCATTACGCCTGTACCGCCTTTTGGTCCAAGGTCGTGCACTGCGCTTGCATCAGATGTTCCTGCGATATCTAAATGAATCCAAGGTGTATCTTCAGCAAATTCTCCGATAAAGCCACCACCGAAAATCATATGGCCATCGCGACCAGGCGAGTTGTTTAAATCTGCGAATTCAGAGTTACGAATGCGTTTTTTATCATTTTCTGTAAGCGGGAAGCGCCATACAAATTCATTTGTATCCACTGTAGCTTCCATAAATTGTTCGAAAAATGCTTCGTTGTTCGTTAATGCACCTGTTTTATCCGTACCTAATGCGACAATGACACCACCTGTTAAAGTAGCAACATCAATTAAGTAATTCGCTCCTTGTTGCTTCGCATATGTTACTGCATCCGCTAAAACAAGGCGTCCTTCTGCATCTGTATTAAATACTTCTACTGTTTTACCACTTAATGTTGTAATGACATCATCCGGCTTTAACGCTTCGCCTGAAACCATATTATCTGTCGAACCAATGACAGCCATAACATTTTTATTTGGGCGTGTTTCACCAATAATTTTCATAGCACCTAAAACGGCTGCTGCACCACCCATATCACCTTTCATACCGATCATGCTATCGCGCGGCTTTAGTGAATAGCCTCCCGTATCGTATGTTACACCTTTTCCGACAAAGCTCACAACATCTTCCCAATTTTCTGTCGCCTTGTACTTCAATGTAATCATGCGTGGCTCTTGCACAGAGCCTTTATTAACGCTTAAAATTGCGCCCATACCTAGCTCTTCCATTTGTGCTTTATTTAAAATTTCTACTTCGAAACCATATTGTTTACCAAGCGCCTCTGCATAGTCTGCTAAATCAGTCGCTGTTAATAAGTTTGGTGGGGTATTCACCAATGTACGTGCTTCGTTTGTTGCCTCTGCATAAATATGCCCTACTTCATAATTTGCAGCTACTTCCTCAGCTGAGCTAGCTCCTACAAAATGAACATCCTCTAAATATGTATCCGCTTCATTTGATGTTGTTTTGTAGTGATTTACTTTATAGAAACCTAAGCCAATCCCTTCACCTGCCAAAAATGCCACTTCTTCTTCTGTTAGATTTTCAGTTACGAATGACTCAAGCCAAATTGTATAAGCAGTCTTTTTTGACGCTTTCAATTGTTTTCCAACTAAACCGAATGCATTACGCAATACTTCTGCCGTTAAGCTTTTTCCTTCACCTAACCCAACAAATAAAATATGCTTTACCGATTTCCCTGCGATTGGTAGCTTTGTAATCGCTTTCGCTTCAGAAGAAATTTCTCCATTATTTACCCATTCATTAATCTGCTCACCAAAAGCTGTCGGCAAGGCAGACCAATTACTCATTTGCTCACGATGTTTTTGCACACCTACGATTAATACGTCTGTTGCCACTTGCTCTAATGTTGTCGATTGTTTTGCGATATTCATTGTATACACCCTCCAATTATTTAATTACTCTATTATACAATATCATAATTATTCGAATAACGAAATATTTGCTTTTTTAATATTTATCCATGATAACTTGGCTAATTAGCAGAAATTAATTTAAAATTACCACAACATATACTATACGGGCTGTCTTCAAAAATTTAGCAATATCATAATGCTTTCCGTACAGTAAACATTGTCGCTTCGCTTTAGGATTACTGTCCATTCATGTAGGAGAAATGCTATACTTTACTTATAGCTATTCAACAAATGGAAAGGTACGGTGAACGATGGAGCTTTTACAAAACACCCCTCTTATAATCGGCATTTTTGCTATTTTACTGGCACAATTTTTAAAAGTCCCGATTTATTTTTTGGCGACGAAAAAAGTCGATTGGAGCTTGCTCACATCAACTGGTGGAATGCCAAGCTCACACTCGGCTGCCGTAGCAAGTATCGCAACCGCTGTCGGCTTCGAAACAGGCTTTGCTTCACCTATTTTTGCCGTAGCAGCTATGCTAGCAGGCATTGTGATGTATGATGCGAGCCACGTCCGCTTTCAAGCTGGGCGACACGCAGCCGCGTTAAATGAAATTCGCCATGATTTACAGCATTTTTTTCGTGAAATCAAGCGTTGGCCTGAATTGAATGAAGAACAAAAAATCGAGGATTTAAAAACATTGCTTGGTCATAAAAAAAGCGAGGTAGCCATCGGTGCCTTATCTGGTATTATTTTGAGCATTGTTGTTTATCAGTTTCTTTAAACCAATTTTAAAAGCTGGCGAAAGATTTCTCGCCAGCTTTTTCATTAAAACATCCGATAGCCATTTTTACGTAATAAAATCATCACAATCCCTGCAATAATTGCCCCAGCAAAACCACCTGATAAAATGATAATATCCGCTAGCTGCAATGATAAAAACCTATCTACTAATGCAGGAAATGCTGTGCCTGGTTTAAAAATATAGTCTAAAAAGCTGACCTCATCCACAATAAAGATAACAACAATTGGATACACTACTGCCATTAACCATGTCATACGTAGCAGCATATTTAATAAAAAGCCGATGCCGAAAAACATCACTAAAAACAATAGTGTCGAAATAATTACTTCTGGAATTGAAACTGTCATTATGTAAACCTCCGATATTCTCTCCATCAAGTTTACATGATTCAAGAAAAGCTTTCAATGTTAAGTACTTTTACAGCAAAAAGCCGTGTCCATTTTGACACAGCTTGTTCACGATTACATGGCATCAATTGCTTTCCCTTTAACGAAGCGCGGGCTATTCCATAAATCCTTCCATTTACGTACTGCTGTCACAACAATGATGAATCCTAAAATCACCATAACAATGGACAGAATACCATTTAATACACTATAGCCACCTGCTGCCGAATTCCAATAGACATTTTTAACCATCCAATAAGCGGCGACGTTTACCGTAACATATAAATATACTAGCGGTATCATACAGGTTAAAACGTAAATGCGCTTATCAGCCATTTTCAAAATAATTGTTGCTCCACATACTAAACCGATCGATGCCATTAGCTGATTCGATACACCGAATAATGCCCAAATAGAGCTAATGTCTCCAGAGTATAGAAGGTAGCCCCACATAAAACAGGCTAGTGCCGAGGCAAAAATATTGCCTGGTAGCCAATCGGTTTTCTTTAATGGCTTATAAGCTTCGCCTACGAAATCTTGAATTAAGTAACGTGCAACACGTGTACCCGCATCAATTGCCGTTAAAATAAAGACCGCTTCAAACATAATAACGAATTGGTAAAAATAAGACGATAGATGGGAGAACCATTGCACACCTGTGAAAATATATGTCATACCAACGGCTAATGTTACAGCACCACCTGTACGTCCTTCTAGATCCATGCCAATTTGCTCTGCTAGCATTGCTAAATTCACTGTATCCATACCAAGCGTTGCAAATACAGCTGGCGATGAATTGATTGCGAAATAATCTCCTGGATGTAAAGCTGTTGCAGCAATTAATGCCATAATGCCGACTAAACACTCAACGAGCATAGCACCAAAGCCGACAACGCGAATATCTTCCCACTTATCAATCATTTTCGGTGTCGTGCCAGAACCAACAAATGCATGGAAGCCTGAAATTGCACCACAGGCAATTGTAATGGAAACAAACGGCCATACTGGACCTGCGACAACAGGCCCTCCGCCTCCTAAGAAATCAGGTATAATTGCTGGGAATTGAATGGCTGGATTCACGATAAATACACCGATAATTAACGCAATAAATACACCAATTTTCATAAAGCTACTTAAATAATCACGCGGTGCAAGCAATAGCCATACAGGCAATGCTGCTGCAAAGAACGCATAAATCGGTAAAATCAGTGCTAATGTTTGACGCTCTAATGTCAATAAATCACCAAGCCATGTGCCCTGTAAGCTCGGCCCTATAAATACGCCAATCATTAGCAAAAGAAAGCCTATTGTTGATGTCAAAAGCAAATTGCCTGTTTTTTTATAGGCAATTCCGACAAGCATTGCAATCGGTACTGTAATCGCTACCGCAAATGTACCCCAAGGATTGCGCTCAAGTGCCCCAAGCACAACCATTGATAAGCCTGCCATCGTAATGGTAATAATGAAGAGCATTGCAAGCCCTGTACAAAAGCCTGCAACAGGCCCAAGCTCCTCTTTCATTACCTCTGATAATGACTTACCGCCACGACGCATTGAGGCAAATAACACGACAGCATCGTGTACAGCACCCCCTATTACTGCCCCGATTAATAACCATAAAAGCCCCGGCAAATAACCAAATTGTGCTGCTAAAATGGGGCCTACTAACGGCCCCGCCGCAGCAATCGCCGCAAAATGGTGCCCAAATGCCACCCATTTGTTGGTGGGTACATAGTCTTGCCCATCATTTAATTTATGTGCTGGTGTAGGCTCATCCTCATTAATTTTCAACACTTTCTTTGTAAAGAAATAGCCATAAAGACGATACGCTATAACTAAAATACAGATTGCCCCTATAACGATTGAAATCGCATTCATACTGAACTTCATCCCCCTTTTATTCTTTTTACAAGCGTAGCAAAAAGATAAGCATTTGGGATAAAATCACATTAAAATGTCTGAATAATCTGTTAAAGTGTCAAAATCCGCTGTTAAAATGCATACTACATCTCAAATATTTTTCGAATTTCCTTCACATACATGCGGCTTACAGGCACAACATGTCCTCCTTGTAAAATCACATTGTATTTGGAAGTTCCCCATGATTCAAGTTCCTGCAAATGCTCTAAATTTATTAAAAATGCACGATGGACACGTATAAAATTAGGACCTAGCTTTTTTTCCAACGTGATTAATGATTCCGCACTACTATAGCTTTTATTTTCTGTAATCGCTTTCGTTTTGCTTTCCTCTGATGTGAAATACAAGACGTCCTGTAATTTAATCAAGGCCACTCGATCTTCATTGGAAACAGCAATTTTGCCCATCTGCTTTATTTTTTCTTTTACGGCTGGTTCCTTGCGCTCGCTTTTTTTCGTCATCGTCATTAATTTAACAATGGTTTGTTCAATTCGCTGCTTTTCAAAAGGCTTTAAAATATAATCAAATGCGTTCATATTAAAAGCATCGATTGCATAATCATCATATGCGGTAGCAAAGACGATTAACGGTTTTTCTTCGCGCTGTAGCAACTCTTTAGCTAACTCGATTCCATTTTGATTAGAAAGCTCAATATCTAAAAATAAGCAATCAATTTCATCTATTAAATTATCTACTAGTATTTGCTGTAAATCCTCTGACTCTCCTAATATTTCTATTTCAGAAAATTGCGATAATAAATATTTCAATTCATCACGTGCTAAAGGTTCGTCATCAATAATGAATACTTTATACATTGTTATCACCTAATCATCTATCGGAACAATCACCTTTACCGTTGTTCCTTTATTTTCTTTGCTTTTAAACTCTATTTTCCCACGGTAATTATAAATTTCTTTTAAGCGCTCAGATATATTCCATAACGCTGTGCCTGTACCATTAGGTGAATCTATCACTTGGTCACCTAATAAAATGAGCTTTGATTTTTCAATACCACAGCCATTATCAGCTACAATAATTTCAAGCATTTCTGCATTTTTTCGCGCTGTAATAGTTATTTGACCCTTTTTTGCATTCTTAAAACCATGTTGTATCGCATTTTCAACAAGTGGCTGTAATGTAAAAGGTGGTACGAGCACTTCCAATAAACGCTCATCAATATCGAACATCACAGTATATTTATTCGGAAAACGTGCTTGTTCAATTGTTAAGTATGCTTCAATATGCCCAATTTCCTTTTCTAACGGAATGCGCATTTGACGTGCACCTTGCATATTGCTTCTGAAAAAAGAGGCAAGCTGCAACAATAAATGACGTGCCTTCTCTTGGTCAGTACGAATTAAGCTTGATATGGCATTAATGCTATTAAAGAAAAAATGAGGGTGAATTTGTGCCTGTAAAGCTTTGATTTCAGCATCTTTTAATAATTTTCTCTGCTTCTCGACTTCCGCATATTCAAGCTGTGTGGAAAATAATTTACTTAATCCTTCAGCTAATTCCTCCTCTACAGCTGTAATATGTGCACCATCTGTAAAATACATTTTTAACGTCCCTACCGTTTGTTGATGGACTTGTAGTGGTAAAACGAGGGCAGCCTGTAGCTTACAATCTTTATGAGGACAATTAATTTCACCCTTTTTCGTTGCTTTGATAATTTTTCCATGTTTTAGTACATCATAGGTTAGCTTTGTCATAATTTTTTGATTTGTTAAATGATGATCTGCCCCTTCGCCAACATGTGCTAAAATACCATGCTGATCGGTAATGGCAACCGCTACTACACCTGTCGCCTCTTTAATAATTGATGCAGCTTGATAGCAAGATTCCTCATTCAATCCTTGTCTAAAATGAATAACCGTCTTTTGTGCAATTTGAAATGCTTCATGTGTTTGTGTGGCTTTCGTGCGCTGCTCCTCAGCAATGGATGTTTTAATAATAAGACAAAATAAAAAAATACCGAACGCATTCATAAAAATCATTGGCACGGCAATAATTTGCACTAAGTTTAATGCCATATCAAAGGGGCGAGCAATCAATAAAATGACGAGCATTTGCAAGCACTCGGCAAATATACCAATGCCCATCGCGTGTCGATAGGAAAAGGTTTTTTCAACATGTAGCTTCCGCCCTAACAGCCCTGTAATAACCCCAGCTAAAATGGTAGAAATACCGCAAGCGATTGCTGTATAGCCGCCAAGAAAAATGCGATGAATACCTGCAATTAAACCTGCGCCAATCCCTACTGCTGGTCCACCAAAAATGCCTGCAATTGCGACACCTACAAGCCTTGTATTGGCAATTGCAGCACTTTCTTCAACTTGTACACTCATAATCTTTGCACTTATATCTCCATTATCAATGCGAATCCCTAAATAGTTGCTAATAACACCTAAAAGCCCAAATACAAAAATAAGGATTAATTTCGACGAAGTATTCTGCTCTCGATAAAGTCTGCTTTGAAAAGGCCGCCATTTAGAAATTAAAAATGCAAAAATAACGATTATGCCAATACGCTCCAACATGTAAATAGATAGTTCAATCATTTATTATCCTCATATTGATTAAAAAATAAATGATATGTTGTATAACCGAATACTTTTCCTGGATCAATATCTGTCCATAAACCTAACTGATATTGCTTTACATGGTATGCGGACATTTCAGCAAGCATTACAGACGATTTTGTATCCTGTGCTAGTTGATTTGGCGCTATCCAATGTGCGGCAACAATCTCATCCTCTTGTATTTGAATATGCTCAGTTGTTGCTCTCCCATAAAAAATCGCCATATTGTCGCTTATGTCCTCTCGAATAACCCCTGTTCGAAAGCCAATAAGCCCCTGTATGATGCAATCAATGCCCGTCTCTTCCTTTACTTCACGCTGTGCGGCCATATCTGCTGTTTCAGCTTGCTGCACAAAACCTGCTGGTAAAGACCAACAACCTTTCAATCCACCATAGGACTTTTCTACGACAAGCCATTCGCCAGCAGCATTTTCAATCACTGCCGCAACACCTAACCACACTTTTCCTCTCTCTTTCTTCACTATGTATCCCCCTTTTCTATGTACTATTATAAGCCTGCTTCTTTCATTAAGAAAAGGGAATATTGGGCAAGGTAGCTTCTATCCAATAAGCAAAATAAAAAAAGGGTGTAGGAATTAGAAAATTGCAAATTTTATTTACAAAATAACTAAGTAACCTTTATAATTAATTTAACTTAATTATAAGGAGTATATAATAATGAAAGATGAATATATCAAGCAAATCAATATTTTACAAAGTAACTTTAATATCTTAGTAGCAAAAAAATTTGAGAATCAGCTAGATAATGAGTTAACAGCTAAACAAGTTTTATTATTGGAATTAATAAAAGAAGGTGTTACTTCAACGAAAGATATAGCAAATAAATTAAATGTTTCTACAAGTGCGGTAAGTCAAATACTCAATAAATTGGAAGACAGAGAATATATTGAACGAAATTTTAATCCACAAAACCGCCGTGAAATTATCTTGAACCTAGCTGATAAAGCCCATCAATATTTCAAGGATTTAACTGCTTTGAAATATCAAATCAATAAGGATATTTATGAAAATTTATCTTCAGAGGATTTGAAGCAATTAAAAAATATATTAGAAAAATTACTAACTATTGCTGCCGACAGTGATTTATCAAACTAATACATGAAGAAAAAATAATCGTTATTGGAGTGAATGATTTGACTTTATTTTATCAAGAAGCTGGTACAAAGGACGGGCCATTGATGCTTTTTATACATGGTGGCGGCGTAAGTAGCTGGATGTGGGAAAAACAAATGCAATACTTTAGTCAGTATCATTGTGTGGCAATCGATTTACCAGAACAAGGGAAAAGCAATCATACAGCTCTATTTTCAATTAAATATAGTGCAGAAAGAGCTATTGAGGTAATAGAAAAAATAGCAAATAATAAAACAATAATCGTTATTGGATTCTCGTTAGGGGCACAAGTGGCTATTCAAATGCTGAGTAGCAAACCGAATTTAATTCATTATGCAATTATTAATAGTGCGCTAGTTAGACCCAACTCATTGGCAAAAAAATTCGTTAAACCTACAGTTAAATTAACATCTCCATTGATTAAAAACAAAGCATTTTCAAAGCTTCAAGCAAAGACGCTATATGTTGATAAGGAGTACTTTGAGACATATTATAAAGAAAGCTCTTTTATGAAATCAGATACACTTGTACGCATACTAGAGGAAAATATGTCATTTGAATTACCTAAAGATTTTCATAAAGCAAAAGGCAAGATACTGGTTACCGTTGGCGAAAGAGAAAGATCAATAATGAAAAAATCAGCAAAAGATATAATTGCAAATAATTCGAATTGCTCAGGCATCATGCTACCTAATGTTGGTCATGGAATATCTTTAATGAATCCTGATTTCTTTAATCAAATGGTTGAACAATGGATTACTACGGGGCAGTTACCAGATGGGAAAATAATAAAGTGAAACTTCAATCCGTTGGAGGTTTTTCTTATCCTCCAAACATAATAAAAGCTATCCGAAAAGCGGTTTGTTAATCTGCTTTTCGGATAGCTTTTTGATTAAATAAATTTAAATTTACCTTTTTTCACTGTTAAACCTACGCCACCTACTAAGTATAATGCGCGGTTATCTACGATTTTTTTCAATGCAGATGCTTTTTTCCCTGCCATTTTGCGTCCGACTGCATCCGCAATCGCATCATCATGACCTAAAGAACATACAGCACCTTTATCATCATAAACAAATTCTTCTGTATCTTCATCATTCATCAAATGCTTGATGTTTTTCGCAATTGTTACAGCTTGCTGCATAGCAATTTGTGCTGTTGGTGGGTATGGACGACCTGCTTCTTCATTTAATAAGAATGCACAGTCCCCTACAACGAATACATCATCGAAGCCTGGTGCACGCATATCTTTACGCACTGCGATACGAGCACGGTTTGATTCGATACCAGATGTTTCAACAAGTTTGTTACCGCGTACACCAGCAGCCCAAATCACTGTGCCCGCTTTAACAAATTCAAATTCATCTTCACCTTTTTTAATTTTAACGCCTTCTTCTGTTGCTTCAACAACAGGTGTACCGATAGAAAACTCGATACCTTTTTTCGACAATTGTGTTTTTGCATATTCTACTAAGGTTGGATCGAAGCCTGGCAATACCATTGGTGCCGCTTCAACACATAATACACGCACTTTTTCTTGTGGAATATCGAACTCTTTGCAAAGCTCTGGTACACGGTTACCAAGCTCACCTAAAAGCTCGATACCTGTAAATCCTGCACCACCAACGATAATTGTTAGCTTGCTATCATCCTTCACTTCATCTAATGACCATGAAGCAAACTGATATTCGATATGCTCACGAATTTGACGTGCTGCATTTAAGTTTGCTAATGATAATGCATATTTGTCTAAGCCCGGGATACCGAAAGTTTCCCCTTCGAAACCTAAACCTAATACTAAATAATCATACGTCATTTCGCCAGCAGTTGTTTGCACTTTACGTTCGTTTACATCAATACCTTCAACAGAAGCTTGTACAAAGCGAACATTGTTATTAATTACTTTAGCAATTGGGTAACGTGCAGCATCTGGTGCAATTGTACCAGCGCCTACTTCGTGTAACCAAGTTGTTTCATAGTGGTAATCATTTTTATTTACTAAAATAATTTCCGCTTCCTCACCACTAACCATTTTTTGAAGGTTAACAGCTGTTGTTAATCCTCCATAGCCCGCGCCTAATACTAAAATTGTCGGTCTCTTCACTGAAATCAAAACCCCTTTAATTGTATTATACTAGCGCAAGGCAAATAAAAAAGAAGTACAATATACTTCACTAATACTTACGCTAGGTCGACATATTTTCGACAAAAATCTCTCCCTACTATATTAGCCCTTTTATGCTACAATTTCAACACCTTAAAAGGAAAGTGCCTTTATTTAAAAAATTGTTTATTTTCTACTAACTCACAATATTATTTTCATATAAATAGTCGTATGAAACGTCAACGAATAAATATTCGTTTTTAGGCAATGCCATTGAATAAGTCCTCGTTAATTCTGCTGTTTCAATATCGCTATATATCTCAGAAAGCTTACTTTGACCATCTTGTCGCATCTTAATTAAATTTTGTAAAAAGTATGGGCGCCAGCTCCAATTTTTATGAATCGCTCCTTGTTGAATATGCCAATTACCTTCTATTAACATAATATTCGGTGTTGTTTGGAAGCCGTCTCCATCACAAATATATAGTCGAAAAATATACGGGCGTAGCTTTTCAGCCAACTGTAACAAACTATCAATATTTGTACTTGTCGGCTCGACTTGCTCTACTGCCGTATTAATTTTCCTTTCCAATACTTTCATCGCGTCATATTTTTGCTCCAACAGTTTCTTTTCTGTCATAATAAATTGCTGACATTCTTCGCGGAAGCGAGATTTTAACGTATCACGTGCAATAAATTCTTTTAAAGGTCGCTCTAAATAGGCTCCTTTATAATAACGTGCGCCACTTTTCCATCCATGTTGCAATTGGTAGACAGCATCTACATCGCTCACTAATAATGATGCACCAATTTTGAGAGCCAATGCACGTAACGTTGAAAACACATGGTTTTGTGCACTCCAATGATTGTAATCTAATTGCTCCACTTTCATTTTTAAGACGTATGGCTCTAACAATAATATGTGATTCAAATTGCTATGTGGCCCAATATGATCAAGCGCAATTTTAATACCATATGTTTTCATATATTTCACAACATGATGCAATTGTTGAATATTTCCTTTATATTGATGTTCATTCATTACGAGTACAATATTCGATAATAAATGCTCTGGTAGCACTTCTTTTAATAAAGTAAAGTAGCTTTCGCCAAAATCAAGCATTAATAAATTGGGGTTACATGGTATATATAACTCAACATCATTGATTTTGTCCCCTACCATTTGTAGCGACTCACGAATGACCAGTTGCTCAATTTCCGCACGAATTTCCTCAGGAATTTCTTCGCTGCTTGAAAACATCTTTAAATTAATATTATCATCTAGCTGACCTATCACCTCATATGCAGCTACACTATGCTCATCTGCACTATAAATAGGCTCATACAATATTTCAATTTGGTCGAGTTTATCTAAAACATTTAATACATCCATTGCTAAGCCTCCCTATTTCATCTCTATTCTTATCATAATTCATCTCAGATTTTTGTTCAAAGTTCTGCTATGCAATAATACAGAAGTTTATAAATGAAAATATTTTAGCATAAATCCATTATTGTTCACTATGGCATTTGTTATTATTAATAGGGAACTAGCAGCAATCTTTGTTTCTTTATTGAATCAAAGCATTATGTAACAATTGCCGTTTACGTATTCCATTTCAGAGGATTATAGAAGGTTCTGCAATTTCTCTATCGATTGGTATCGACCTTCTTATTATTAACTCTTTAAGCGCTTTTTCTATCTCCCAAAATCAGCTTGCAGTATAGATGAGCGAAAAACACACTTCGTTGAGCGAATTTTGATAGTTGATGAGCGAAAATTGCGTTTCATTGAGCGAATTTCAGTGTTTGATGAGCGCATTCAAAAAAGAGCCTTGAAATTCAAGGCTCTTCCACCAAAGTTTATAAATAATTAGGAGGATATCTATGCTTACAATTTGCACTGCTACGCTAAAAGATTATCTTGCTGTAAACAATCTTGTAAAAGAGGGACACGAAGAACATGTAAGAGAGATGCCAGCGGTTTTTAAAAGTGTGTCCTCTGTTATGCCTGAAGATTATTATAGAGAGTTACTCGAAAGCTCAAACAGCACAATTTTTATCGCTAAAAATCAAGAAGAAGTGATTGGCTTTGCTGTCGTGAGTATTGAATCTGCCCCATCCTTTGATTCATTAGTTCAACGTCGTTATGCGTATATCCATGATTTCGGTGTCAAAAAAATACGCAAAAACAAGGTATTGGCAAATTATTATTTACAGCTTGTGTTGACTGGGCCCAAGCGATGCATGCTACATCTGTCGAATTAAATGTTTGGGAATTCAATACAAACGCCATTGATTTTTATAAGCATTTAGGTTTGGAGAACATGAGTAGGAAAATGAGCATGACAATTTAAACACTCTATACTGCTACATAAAAAAGTGGTGTCTAACAAAATTGTTCTAGACACCACTTCTCCTATTTATTTCTTATCCACTACAACATGCTCAAATTTCGTGCCTGAAGGGTTTACGTCAAATGCCTTGCCGAATCCAACAACGTAGCGTCCTTCTACTGGCGTTAAAGAGAACAATGAGAAATCTAATGTTTTTAATAACGACATAATTTGATTGCCATGCGTGTTTGAAAAGGCTTCGAAAATTTCCTCATGCCCCTCATTTCCTAAATTTTCTGGCTTACACTTGAAGCGCAATCGCTCTGTTGCAAAATGATTATGTGTGCTTGCTTCATCGGCAATCAGCATTACATCAACAAATTTGCTATTTTCAATAAAGCGATAGTGATCTGCAATACGGCTAATATAAATATAGAATGTATCACCGATTTTCACGACTGGTGAATTGCTAATAAAAGGCTCCCCTTCTGCATTCAACATACTGATAATACAAGTTTTTTTACTCTCAATAAACGTTAAAAAATTGTCCTTCTCTTTTTCGATATTAATTGGTTTCATTTTTATTCCCCCTTATTTGACAGCACTTACTAAATGAATACGCGGTGCTTGGTCCCAAGCGACATACTCTACTTCTGATTCCATTTTGTATACATCACGTATCATACAAGTTGTCATAACTTCTTTCGGATTGCCGATACATTTGCAGTAGCCTTCTTGTATCACAACAATTTTATCGCTATAGGCAGCCGCTTGATTTAAATCATGCAATACCATCACAACTGTCATATCCATTTCTTGATTCAATTCACGCACAAGCTGCAACACTTCATGTTGATGCGAAATATCCAAATAAGTCGTTGGTTCATCAAGCAATAAGATTTGAGGTCTTTGGGCTAAAGCCATCGCAATCCAAGCACGTTGCGACTCACCGCCCGATAACGCAGAAATAGGACGGTCTTTATAATGCGACAAATGTGTTTTTTCTAAAGCCCAATGCACAATTTGCATATCATCATCATTTAAACGCTCAAACCATTTTTTATGTGGATAACGACCATAGCTTACTAAATTTTCTACAGTAATATCATTTGGCGCTTGATTACGCTGACTTAGCATGCAAAGCTTTTTTGCAATTTCCTTCGAACTCATCGCCTTCATATTGGTATTATTTAATGTGATTTGTCCTTTATCATAAGGATGCATGCGCGCAATCGATTTTAACAATGTCGATTTCCCAGAGCCATTTGGTCCGATAATAGATACAATCTCTCCATCTGCTACTTGAAAGGAAAAATCCTTGATGACTTGCTTTTGTTCATAACGAATACATACTCGATCAACAGCTAGCATTAGAACGCCCTCCTACGCATTAAATATAAGAAATATGGACCGCCAATTACCGCCATTAAAATACCTGCTGGGATATCTAAAGGTGCGAATAACGTTCGCCCACCTGTATCCGCTAGTAATAGCACAAGCGCACCTAAAATCATACTCATCGGCAACATGTATTTATAATCTGAGCCCACAAGTAAACGAGCCATATGCGGCACGATGAGTCCAATAAAGCCAATCATACCAATTGCCGCTACTGAAATCGCAGCTAAAAAAACAGCAAGCAATGATAATACAATACGGATACGTGTGACATTTTCACCTAAATTCGTTGCAACTTGGTCACCTAAGCGAATAATATTTGCTTTACGAATAGCAAAGATAGATAAAATCCAGCCGACTAAAGCATACGGATAAATCATCAGCAAAGCACCGTTACCTTTTGCTGCTAAGCTACCATTTAACCATTGCACTGCGGATGGCAATCGATCGCTATATATAATAGAAAGAAAACCAACAACGCCTCCACATAATGCATTCACCGCTACACCTGACAAAATAATAGTAATCGGTGTGATACCTGTGCGACGCCATGCTAGTGCATAAACAATAAATGCTGCAATAATACCACCAACAAAAGCAGCAATCGGCACTAAATATGTGTACTCTGGATATGCAAGCATAATAACCAAGACACAGGCTGCTGCACCTGCTGTTACACCTGTTAAGCCAGGATCTGCTAATGGGTTGCCCATGACTGCTTGCAATAAGGCCCCTGAAATGGCGATATTTGCACCGATGATTAAAGCCAGCAATACACGTGGTAAACGAATATCAAAAATAATCGTATAATATTTTGTTTCACCTGATGATGTAAATAATGTTGTTAATATATCAGGTACTGCTATACGTACACTACCTAAACCGATTGCGATTACGGCAATAAGTAGTAAGCAGCAAAATGTAATGATGATAATCGCACGACTTTTGGCTGTACTTACCATAATTGCCTCAAACCCCTTTTCATTATTTCACAAAATAATCTGCTACTCTTGTTAATGCATTTTCTACGTTCATAATCGAAGTTACACCAAATGTACTGTAATCTAAAATATGAATTTGCTCGTTTTTATAAGCTGTTAACTTTGTCCAAGCGTCATTTTTCGCTACTTCTTCCTTGAATTTTTCTTCGCTAGCTCCGTGGTCGCCAGAAGCCAACACTAAAATAATATCTGGGTCCGATATGATAATATCCTCTAGGTTTACAGCCGAATATGTTGAATCTACTTTTAGATCTGTTGTCGCAATATTTTCTGCACCTAAACGTTTCACTAAGCTACCTAAATACGAATTTTCACTCATGACCATAAATGAATCCGATGTACCAATCATTAATAAAACACGTGGCAACTCTTTTCCTTCTGCTAGCTTCATTAATTCATTTTCTTTATCAAGAATGGAGCTTAGTACTTCATTCATTTTTTCTTCTTTCCCTAAGTATGTACCTAGCACTTTGAAGCTTAATTTTAAATCTTCAAATGAATCTGTTGGCAAATAAGCTGTTGTTAAATTAAGGCCTTCTAAGCTTTTATCAAGCGAAGACTGCAATGATTTCGCGCCAATTAATAAATCTGTTTCTAAATTTGTAATCACTTCTAAATCTGGTGTCATTGGTGAACCAACTTGTGCTATATGTTGAAATGCTTCAGGAATTGGATTTGTTGAAGTAGGCACTCCAACTGGCTCCACATCTAATAAATACAGCATTTCTGTTAATGGAACAGATGTGATAACAATACGCTCTGGCTGCTCTGCTGGTAAAGACGCTAATAACTCTTGGAATTTCGCCTCATCCACACCATCATTTTCTAGCGTCAGTCCTTCATCTTCCACTTGCTCTTCTTGTGCCTCTTGTTCTGTCTCATTGGATGCTTGCTCCTGCTCATTTACTGTAGCATCCTCTTTCTCCACTGGCTGTTCGGCCTCTTTTTCCGCACATGCAACTAATAAAAGCATCGCACACATAAATATAGTTAATAATTTCTTCAACTGAAAACCCTCCACTTAACTGATAATGAAAATCAATGATAATGAAAATCACTTTCAATTATATTTTAAAAATAAGTATTGTCAACATGAAATTTACAAGAATCCTATTTTGCCAACCATTGCTCATGCTACAATGACCTTACGTAAACCAGTAAAGGAATGATTTAGGTTGAAGCAGAAAATTCACATTATCGGAAGTGTTGGGAGCGGAAAATCAACTTTAGCAAGACAGCTGGCAAGTCAATATGAAATAGACTATACCGAGCTGGATAACATTGTGTGGGAGCGGCATCCTACTGGTGATATACGTCGATCTGATGAAGCGATTTCTCAACTTATCCACCAACTGACACTACAAAATAAATGGATTACAGAAGGGGCGCATTATCAGCATTGGGTAACGCCACTTTTCGAACAAGCAGACTATATTGTCCACTTACAGCCCTCTTATTTTACAAGGCTATGGCGCATTCATAAGCGATTTTTCAAGCAAGTTTTAAAGCTAGAAAAATCCAATTATAAGCCAACAATCCAGATGCTTCGTAGTATGTACAAATGGAATAAATCATATGAAAAAACAGGGCAATGGAAAATTAAAGAAAAGTTACAGCCCTTTCATAACAAAATGGTGATTGTAAAATCAGAAAAGGAGATAAGAAAATTGCTACAATAATAACTTGTAGTGCCTCTTATGATATAATTCTATTAGTAAGAACTTTCTATAAATTCTAAATAAGGGAGGAAGTAGATATGTTCATTGTCAATGTTGAAGGAGCTATTAGAAAAGAGGGGAAATGGATTATTGCTGAAAGAAGCAAACAAGAAGAGCATGCTGGTGGCTTACTTTCGCTTATTGGAGGAAAAGTCGAGTTAGAAGGAAACCCTTCCAACATATTAGAGGAAACGTTGAAAAGAGAAATTTTTGAAGAAATTGGTGTGACAATTAAAGAGCATTTGAGATATGTACATAGCACTTCATTTGTAACGGATCAAGGCGAAAAAGTTGTCAATGTTATTTTCCTTTGTGAATATGACTCAGGTACATGTTTAAGTAAGCAACCCGAAGAAGTAGAAAATATCTTTTTGTTATCAACAGCCGAAATACTCAACAATCCGCAAGCACCCATTTTCTTAAAAGAATATATTACATACGCTGAAGCATTACTGTGATTGACAAAATTCGAAAGAGGCGAGATTGTTTGAAGAAAATATATGTGGTTAGACATTGTGAAGCAGAAGGTCAACAGATTGATGCACCTTTAACAGAAAAAGGTCACAAGCAAGCATTAGAGCTAAGCGATTTTTTTGCCAACTTAAAAATAGAGCGTATCATTACAAGCCCATATAAACGTGCGATAGACTCTATCCAACCATTTGCACATGATTCACAGCTTGAGATAACGCATGACAACCGTTTAAGTGAGCGTGTATTAAGTAATCAAAATTTGGAAGATTGGTTTGAAAAATTACAATTAACATTTCAAGACATGGAATTAAAATTCGAAGGTGGCAAATCGAGCCGTGAAGCAATGACACGAATTTTACAAGTGGTAGAGGAAGCTTTTCAGGGAGAAAATAATCATATTGTCATTGTCACACATGGAAATCTATTGTCTTTACTTTTGAAGCATTGTCATGAAAACTTTGGATTCGATGATTGGCAAAGGCTAAGTAACCCTGATATTTTCCTCTTAGAAAATATAAATAATACAATCACTTATAAGCGGATATGGGAATCGTAAGGAGAAAAAGATGAGCTATACAATAGAAATTTCGTTGAAGCACAACGAGCCATTTTCAACCTTTTTAAAGGGGAAAATTAGAGAATTTAATAATGAGCATTCCATACATCATAGAGAAGCAAGAAAAAAAGGCGCTATACAGCCAATCAATATCATCGTGTCAGATAATGATGGCAACTGGGTTGGTGGTTTAAATGCAGAGGTCTACTGGAACTGGTTAGAAATTAACGATTTTTGGTTTCATGAAGATTATCGAGGCAAAGGTTTAGGCGCAGACATTCTATCTCAATCCGAAAAAATAGCAAAAGAGATGGGAGCAACAAAAGCACTTTTAACTACTTTTGAATTTCAAGCCCGTACTTTTTATGAAACGAAAGGCTTTCAAGTTGTAGGTGAAATTAAAGATTATCCGCCTGGCAGTAGCTATTACACAATGGTAAAAATACTTGTTTAACGATTCCTCTAAAAAAGCCTTTTTGATTTGCAAGATACAAATCAAAAAGGCTTGGTATTCACAACCCTAAATGTACTGTTTTAGGGTTGTGCTTACATATAATCGGGATTGTGTACACTCGTATTTTCATTATAATTTACAACCCCAGTTAACATTCATCACTCACAAACCTCAGGCGTACTCTCGCGTCCTGCCGCTTTGAAAGATGTGCCACAGCCACATGATGCAAGGGCGTTTGGATTATCGATGGTGAAGCCGCCGCCCATTAGCGATTGCTTGAAATCGATTTTCGTTCCTTGTAAAATGCCTGCATCTTCTTTAGAGACAATGATTTGTAAGCCATATTGCTCATCTAAAAAGTCATCTTCCTGTCTTTCTGTATCAAAGGCCATTCCGTATGAAAGACCGCTGCAACCTCCACCTTTAACCGCAACGCGTAAATAAGAGCCTTCTTCCTCATTATGCGCCATCATTTCCTTCACTTGAAACGCTGCTGCCTCTGTTAATTCAATCACTTGCTTTGTACTCATTACAGTCACCTTCTTTCTTACTCTTATCATATCAAGAGCGCCTCAATGTGCCAACAAAACTGCCTTTATTTCGTCGTATTCCGTACTTTTTTCTTAATTAAAAGTGTTATAATAATACTATATATATAAATGAGGGGCGTGAATATTTGATGGAAATTTCACCTTTTTACGAAAAAAAAATAGATTGTTTGCACTGCAAAAAAAGCTTTCCAACTTTTAAAATCCGAACAAAGTTTATTAAAGTAAGCTCAACTGAATCTGACTTTCAGCCTATTTATGAAGACGGTAATGTCAATGCACTTTACTACAACGTTTTTGTTTGTGAGCATTGCGGTTTTTCATTTACCGAGGATTTCTCAAAGTATTTTGCACCTGGCGTGAGCGAGCAAATAAATGAGCAAATTTCACGCAAATGGGTGCATCACTCATTCCAAAGCGAACGCACTGTATTCCAAGCCATTCAGGCATATAAGCTCGCTTGGCTTTGCGCAACAATTAAAAAGGAGCGCTTTGTAACAGTTGCTGGACTGACACTTCGCCTTGCGTGGCTGTATCGCTCTTTGAACAATAAAGAACAGGAAGAGCGCTTTTTACATATAGCGCGCGACCAATATACGGAATCCTATTCTACTGAAGATTACGCAAATACACAAATGTCAAGCGTACGAATTATGTATATGATTGCAGAGCTATCACGCCGAATTGGTGATATTGAAATGGCAACACGCTTCTTTTCTAAAGTGATTGAAAGCCAACGTGTAGGTGGTGAAGCAAGGCTTGTGGATATGGCGAAGGAGCAATGGGAAATTATTCGTGAGGAGCGAGCAAAGTAATAACAAAAGCTGTAGGAGCATATTCGCCCTACAGCCTTTTTCCACTAAAACTTCAATAGCCCAATCGCATCTAAAAATACAATAATAATGGCAATCGGCGCTACATATTTGATGGCAATGAGCCATACCGCAAATATTTTTTTCGCATAGCTTGCCCCATCGCTAATTTCATCTAATAATACTTTGCGTGGTATTTTAAAGCCAGCAAAAATGGCGATTAACAGCGCACCTAATGGCATTAAAATATTCGATACAAGATAATCTGCTGCATCAAAAATCGTTTTATCAAAAATCGTAAAATCGCTTAACACGCCATAGGATAAAGCGGAAGGTATACCGACGATAAAAATAACAATACCTGTAAGCCATGTTGTTCTCTTACGCTTTGTACGATCCTGCTTCGTTACGGCTGCTACGATAATTTCTAACATTGAAAAGGCAGATGTTAGTGTAGCAAATAAAAATAGAATTAAAAATAGAATTAAGAAAAATGTCCCGAATGGCATTTGATTGAACACGGCCGGTAGTACAACAAATAATAAGCCAGGACCTTCAGTCGGCTCAAAGCCAAATGAGAATACCGCTGGAAAAATTGCTAATCCCGCTAAAAGCGAAATAAATAAATTCATCATCACAATCATCAGTGCTGCTTTTGGCAAATCTTCATTTTTCGATAAATAAGAGCTGTATGTCACCATCACAGACACCCCGACACTAATTGCAAAAAACGACTGTCCTAATGCAAATAAAATGGTCTTAGAGCTCATATTTGAAAAATCAGGATATAAGAAGAAATGCAGCCCTTCTCCAACACCATCTAATGTTAAAGAACGGATAATTAAAATAAGAAAGGAAATAAATAAGGCTGGCATCATAATTTTACCCGCACGTTCAATCCCTTGCTGAACCCCTTTTGCGACAACATAAATCGTGATTGCCATAAAAATAAATTGGAATAAAATCGCATACATCGGATTTGCAATAAAATCATTGAATAATGGTGCATATGCACTTTCTGAAAGCCCAGATAGATTTCCGATAACCGCTTGAACCATATAAAGAATAATCCAACCACCAACAACACTATAAAATGATAGTAAAATAAAGCATGTAACCATACCGAGTATTCCAACAAAATGCCATTTAGAATTAGGGGCAAATGTTAAATATGCTGAAATTGCATCTTTTTGCGAACCACGTCCAATGACAAACTCAGCAAGTAAAATTGGCAATCCCATAAACAGTGTAAAAATTAAAAAGATGAGAAAGAATGCTCCCCCACCAGAAACTCCTGCTATATAAGGAAATTTCCAAATTGCACCTAGCCCAATGGCAGAACCAGCTGTCGCTAAAATAAATCCTAATCTTGATGTCCATTGTTCTTGCTGTTGACTCATAAATAAACTCCTTTAATTGTTAACTGAAGGAATCAAGCTTTTATCGCCTGCCTACCCTTTTTATTTTTCATAAATTGTAATTTACTCAATGCGAGTTAAAAACACACCTACCTATTATACACAAAATCACAATAAAAAAAGCGGAATTCGGAAACAATTTGCTTCCAATTCCACTTTTCATATAAGCTATATTAGAATACTTGCTCTACTTCAATAATGCCTGGTACTTCCTCTAATAATGCACGTTCAATACCAGCTTTTAATGTAATTGTAGAGCTTGGGCAGCTACCGCATGCACCTAGTAAACGTAATTTAACAATACCTTCTTCAACATCCACTAATTCACAATCTCCACCGTCACGTAATAAAAACGGACGTAATTTATCTAAAACTTCCTGTACTTGTTCGCGTTGTTCTAATTCTGTCATTTTTCTCGACTCCTTTCATTAAAATCATTATAATGTGAACTAAGGAAAAAAGCCAATATTGTATTACGAAAGGTTGGATTTTATATGACAACATCTAAAGCAGTAATCGAAATATACGGAGCAGACATTATTTGTGCAAGCTGTGTCAATGCACCGTCCTCTAAAGACACATATGAATGGCTCCAGGCAGCTATCGACCGAAAATACCCAAACCAACCATTTGCCATTCGCTATATTGATATTGAAGGTGAACTAAGCGATGATCGAGATGCTGATTATGCAAATCGCATTCAAGAAGACGAATTTTTCTACCCACTTGTTTTAATTAACGAAGAAGTCATCGGCGAAGGCTACATCCAAATCAAACCTGTCTATGCCGCGCTTGAAAAACTAGGCTACACGCCTGAAGAAAAAGCCTAATTCCAAGGAGCATGTCCTTTTCAGACACGCTCCTATTTTATTGAGCGAATTCGAGAATGTTACGGGCGAATTTCACGGTTTTACGGGCGAATATCGCCATCTTGCGGGCGAATTTATCCATCTTACGGGCGAATCGTTACTTTTGAACTATAAATACAGCTTTAAATTTCAACTAGACACCGCTAATCCGAAACTTCTCAAACAAAGTAAACACGCCAAACTAACAGCAGTCGTCATCTGTAAGAAAAGCGGTACGTTAGACCGCTTTCCCCACAGCCCTAATTGTTTTGACGCTTATACATCCACAATAATCCCGATTTCATTAAACGCGCAATACGCCCTGTTACAGTCGTATCAGCTAAATGCACGAAGCCTTGCTTCTTTCCTAATGCCCCCATAAAACCTTTTAGCTTAATTTCTGGCATTGTTTCTGGTAGTGGCTCGTTATTCCAACGATGGCGCAACACCTTGACGATGCGCTCACCTTGCTCCTCTGCAAGCTGCGCTGTTGGTGGTAAATCGGATGATGCACAATCTCCTACGACAAAAACATGCTCATCATTTGATAATGTAAAATATTTTGTGACAATAGGACGACCAAATTTATCCTTTTCAACTTCCATATCGCGTACAATTTTCACAGGTTGCACACCAGCAGTCCAAACAACAGCATCTACATCAATGACTTGGTCATGATTATAAATTTTGTTTTCCTCAACCTTTGTAATATTCGATTCCGCAATCACTTCAACATCATGTTTAATAAACCATGATTTCACATAATTGCTTAGCTTCTCAGGGAAGTCACGTAAAATACGTGTTGAGCGGTCAAATAATTTAATCTTTAAATCTGCACGGCTTTCACGTAGCTCACTTGCCATTTCGATACCGGATAAGCCTGCGCCAACGACAGCGACAGTTGAGCCTGGTGGTAGGCTACAAAGTTTTTCAAATGTAATACGCGATTTGGCGATTGTTTGAATACTAAATGTATGCTCCTTGGCACCTGGTACACCATGATATTTATCTTCACAGCCCAGACCTACAACTAAATCATCATACTGTACCTCTTGACCGCCCTCTAAATAGACTGTTTTATCTTCACGGTCAATACGAATTACTTCACCAAAAACTGTTTTTAAACGTGGATGCTCTGGAAAGGCTACACGAATTTCTTTATCCGTCGAAGTGCCAGCAGCAAGTGCATAAAATTCTGTTTTTAAGCTGTGAAATGATGTGCGGTCAATTAAAATAATTTCTGTGTCTTGTGGTAAATTATTTGGTAGTAGGCGCAGCAATATGCGCATATTTCCATAACCGCCACCTAATAGCACTAATTTTTTCATATAAAAAATCTCCTTTTTTGCTTATCCGCTTTACTTATTCAATACGAGTATAGCTCATTGTGATATATTTCACAATATGTTCCGAAGCTTTTTGTGAAATATTTCACAAAATATGTTGTTTGACGTAATCACTAAAAAAAAGTAGCATACAATTGTGAGGTGACTTGTAGTGAATCCAATGGTTGAATTTTGTATTAGCAATTTGGCAAACGGTGCACAGGAAACATATGAAGCACTTGAAAAAGATCCGAATATCGATGTACTTGAATACGGCTGCTTAAGCTTTTGCACAAAATGCTCAGAATGCTTTTATGCGCTTGTCAATGGAGATATCGTGGAAGCTGACTCGCCGAGTGAGCTAACGAAAAAAATATATGATTACATTGAGGAAAATCCACTTTGGTAAAATAAAGTGAACCTTCAAAAGGAACACAAACTAAGAGCTTCACACCCTGTGAAAACGCTTGTGTGACTAACATCATCGTGTTGACCCCAATCGGTTTTTTATAGGCTGTTTGATTCCCTATGAAATAGGAATCTTTACGGCCTAAAAAATAGCTGTAGAGAAAGGTATGTATCCTTCCCTACAGCTATTTTTTCTATTTCATCTGTTTTAATACCTCTTCTTTAATAAATGGCTCTGGACTATAAAAATCTGGTGATTTAATAATTTTGCCGTCTTCGCGACATTTCGCATATTTATTGCCGTTTTCGTCTGTAAAAAGTTTCGACATATTTGCGCCTTGCACAATATCAAAGACAGGTTCAATATCAACGCCAATTTCGACTGCTGAACCGAATGAGAAATATAATTGGTCTGCCAAAGCATCTGCCTGTGCAATCACTTTTTCTTCAGCTGTTTGTGGAAATTCACCATTTAATGATTTTTCATAGGCCTTTTGCATACCAGTTAAAAAGCGCTCATAGCTTTCCATAAACTCTTCCTTCGTTGAACAAGAGGCTGCAATGAACTCAATTGCTTCCTCCGCTGTCCAGACACTGCGGTTAATTGCTCGCTCGCGCTCCATCGGCACAAGCTGCTCTGGTGCTGGATGATTAAATGCGATATGAAAATCGCGAACATGATTTTGTAATTTGTTTGCAAACTGTTTCATAAAAACTTCTACTCCTCTTTCAATATAGCTTTAATCATACACGAACTATATCAAAAAGAGAAACTATATTCGCCTATTCAAAAGTTTATTTGCTTAAAAAGGCTGTTTGATTGCGCCCTGCTTTCTTCGCCATATATAGCGCTTGATCTGCTAAATCTAAGCACTCGTCAAACTGTTCGTTATTTTCTACTTCTTGCACAACATATCCAAGACTCACAGTTATATAAGCAGATACTTCCGATTTTTCATGTGGTATTTGTAGTTCTTCAATCGTTGTACGAATATTTTCAGCAATGATTGCCGCATCCTCAGTTGATATATCTAGACCGACAACTAAAAACTCCTCCCCACCAAATCGACACGCCAATAAGCCTTGTTCTTCCGTAAAATGTGCGAGCGTTCTCCCAACAGCTTGCAACACTTTATCGCCTTTTGGATGACCATAAAAATCGTTATATGTTTTAAAAGAATCGATGTCAAATATAAAAATCGCCATATTTTGTTTTGCTGTCATGAGGTTATTCACATAGCGCTCTAAATAATAACGATTTGCTAATTGTGTAAGCGGATCCCTATTTGCATAAAATTCCAAATTTTGATTCAAAGCAATTAACTCTTCATTTTGCTCATTTAATAGCAACCTTTGTTTATAATTATTTTCTGTTTGCTTAAACATAGAATATGCCGCAATAATAATAAAAATCCAAAAGAATGAAATATTAATCATATGTCCACTTAATGCTTTTCCAGTTGGTACAATATAAAGAAAGCCCATTATGAGAACTAAAACAGGAATAATATGTATAGCAAAAAAAGTTCTTTTATTACAAATGAATAACGTCGCTACAATTACTAAGTTTGTTAAATACACTGTTACATGCCCATAGGATTTTTGGTCAATTAATGTAATTGTTACTCCCCATAAAAGCGTAAATAAATAATAAGCAAACATAATGCCCTGCGCTAAATTATAGCGTTTCTCTGCTAGCTTTATCCGCTGTACACCATGTATCCCAAGCAAAGTGATGACCGAGACAATTAACAGTGACAAATAAAGCTGTACATAGTAATGGAGCGAGAAACCATAATAATAAATATTGCGAGCAAGTAAGCTGAGCTCTAATATAATGGCAATTCTTGCCGCATACTTGACACGCGTAATATTATTTTCCGTTAAATAATGAAAAAAATGCTTATCAAAATTCCCCATTTATGCCCCCCATAATATCCCTCTAGTTTTAAAAGATTTTTTGAACTAAAAAATCTTTAATTAAAAGTATAGAGATAGCACAAATAATTGCAATAAACGTTTCGCTTATCACAGAAAAATAGTCAAAAATTTATTATGAATAGTGGCTGTTTTATCATTAATAGCATTTCTCTTCAAATAACTATAGAGTATCTTTCTACTAGATTGACAAGCAGCAAATCTTCATCAAAATACTGCGCATTGAATTTTAATGCATTTTATTCCGAACCATAAGTTTCAAAGCCTAAAGATGTAGAAAATTTCTTTGTTGAATAATTTTCAGATACAACAGTCAAATTATTTAGCAAGTATTTAATGTATAAGATAAGGCTGTCTAACAAGGTATTCCCTTTTTAGACAGCCTGCCATCAAGCATTATTTTTCTAAAAAATTAAAATTAAATGTATCATCTGTAATCGGCTGTACTTTTGCCAGTGCATAAGTTGAGCCTTTTTGAGAGAAGAAATCGTATGTTGAGCCTTCGTTGCGAATACCGTTCATAACGATTGGGTTCACTTCCTCTTCTGGGAACATTGTGTCTAAACCTAAGTTCATTAACGCTTTATTAGCATTATAACGAACATATGCCTTCACTTCTGGTGAAAGACCTGTTTCCGCATAAATATCTTCCGTATACTTCATTTCGTTTTGGTATAAGTCTAACAGTAGCTCGTAGCCCCATACTTTTAACTCATCTTGCTTTTCTGGCGAGAACTTTCTGAACAGATTTTGCGCAAAGAAGCCAATTGCTACACCATGAATGGATTCATCACGTAAAATAAGTGAAATAACCTCGGCACTGTTGCGTAAAGTACCTTGTCCACCTAAATAAAGCGGATAGAAGAAGCCTGAATAGAATAAAAAGCTTTCGAGCATAACAGAAGCAAACATCGCTTTCCATAAGGATTCATCATCATCTTCTTTAATTGCTAAATAAACATCGCTTATACGATTTGCTTTATATTGTAAAAATTCATTTTTCTTGACCCATTCAAAAACGGCATCAATTTCATCATTATTACAAAGTGTTGTAAAAATATAGGAATATGATTTCGCATGAATTGCTTCAAAAGAGCCAAAAACAGTTAGTACCGCTTTTTCCTGCAAATCATTATTATATTTCGCAATTTCGTTCATTCCGATATTCGTTTGCACTGTATCTAGTAATGTTAAGCCACCGAACACTTTTTTGTACGTATCTTGATGCTCGAAGTCTTTCCACTGCTTAATATCCTTGGAGACCGCAATTTCCTCTGGCTGCCACATTTGCTTCCATTGCTGATCCCAAAATACTTTTGCTAAATCGCTTGTCGGCTTGTTCCAGTTAACCGCCTCATATTGTTTTAAATCGAGCATGATACACACTCCTCTAACGTTTGTAATCGTTGACGTACATAGTACACGGTTTTAATGCCCTTCATCCAAGCATAAATATAGATTTTCGCTAATTGCTCTGTTGTCCAACGATCCGTTACATACAATGTCATTGAAATCCCTTGATCGACATGTTTTTGTGCAGCTACATATAGGTCGATTAACTTATATGGATCTACTTCATATGCTTCCACATATAAATGTCTGTTATCATTGTTTAAAAACGGCATCGGATAAATTGTACGGCTATCCGCATAGTCACGAATTTCCACACGTTCTGTACATGGTGCAAGTGAAGCTGTACTGCTGCGAATATAAGAAATACTACCAGTTGGAGCAACAGCTAAACGATAAGCATTAAATACGCCATGCTCCGCCACTTGCTCCTTCAATTCTTGCCACATTGCTGCTGTAATCACAGGTACATTGCCTAGTGCTTCTTTGACGATAGCAGATGGCTCCTTATCCTCTTTTGTTATATACGCATCAAAATAGCGACCATTTGCATATTCGCTATCCTCATAGCGATAGAACGTCTCGCCTTTGTCTTTTGCAATTTGCATCGATGCTTGTAGCGAATAGAAGTTTAATGCCTCCATAAAGTAATCAACAAATTCGATTGATTGTGGTGAGCCATATAAAATATTCGATTGTACTAAGTGTCCGTGTAAGTTCATGACACCAAGACCAACTGAGTGCATTAGTTTATTGGCCTTCGCTACAGATGGTACATTTTTAATATTTGTCATTAACGATACATTTGTTAATAGCTGCATACCTGTCGTTACTAACTCATCAAAGTGCTCGCTTTTCGTTGCACGGTGAATGTCGATTGAGCCTAAGTTACACGATACATCTAAGCCATAGTCGTTTGGCTGATCCATATCTGTAATTTCGCTCGTGGATTGTACTTGTAAAATTTCTGTGCACAAATTCGACATTTTCACGCGACCTAAGCCTTTTAAGGCATGATTATTATTCACATTATCATCAAATACCTCAAATGGGTAACCTGATTCAAATTGTGTTTTCTTAATTTCTGTATAAAGCTTGCGTGCGTTAATACGTTTTAGCTTGCGAATGTTTGGATTATCAAGCAATTCATAGTACATTTCTGACATGCTAATTTCTGACATGCGCTTGCCGTACTCACGGTAAATGTCATATGGGCTAAATAAAATAATATCTTTATCACGCTTCATCAGCTCAAAGAAAATCGATGGGATAATTACCCCTGTAGATAATGTTGCTAAGCGAATCTTTTCGTCAGCATTTGGCTTTTTTGATGAAATGAATTCCTCAATATCACCGTGGAAAATATTTAAATAAACCACCCCTGAGCCATTTCGTTGACCTAGTTGGTTGGAATAAGAGAAAGAGTTTTCTAATAGCTTAGCAACAGGCATTACACCGCTCGCACGATTTAAAATTCCTTTAATCGGATCACCTAATGGGCGCAAATCGGTTAGCAATGTTCCTACGCCTCCACCTAAGCGAGATAGCTCTAAACAATAGCCGATATTTTCTGCGATGGAATTCATCGTATCGTCAACTGACAATTTAAAGCAACTTACAAGCTCACCACGCGCCTTTTTACCGCTGTTTAAGGCAGTTGGTGTCGCTGGCTGATATGCCTCCATAATGCTGCGTACAGCACGCTCTGCAAGGTCTTGATCTCCCTGCGCTAAATATAAAGAGATAATCGCAATGCGGTCTTCATATTTCTCTAAAATTTCCTGACTGTCACGACTCTTCATCGCATAACTTTCATAAAATTTGCTGGCGCTCATAAAAGATGGAAAGCGGAACTTATAAGAATAAGCTATTTTGAATAGCTTTTTAATAAACGCCATCGGATACATTTCCAAAAAGTCTCTTTCATAGTACCCTTCATCGACTAAATATTTCAGCTTTTCTTCCAAATCGATATAATAGCGCATTTTCACATTTACATTTTCTAAAAAATATTTACGTGTTGCCTCTTTATCTTTGTCTAAATCTAAAATGCCTGTAGAGCTATAACTATTCAGTAAATCATTATTGAGCTTTAAATACTCTTTCAAGTCGTTTTCCCACCTTTAATTACTGTTTGATAATATTCCCGAATCGCTTCATAATCGTGTGTAAAGCCTCGAAGCTCTATTTTGCGAACAATGGGTATTTGATAAGCAGCGTTTATTTTGTCAGCAGAGCCACAAAAAACATGATGTCCAAAATTGGAGTTACCACTTGCAATAACGCCTTTGCAATATTCGGCATTGTCTTGTAAAAATTCCTCTACTATTTGTGGCACAGTACCAAGTCCATCCGTATAAGTAAATAATAAATAGGGCTCAGTAAGTTTGAGCCCCTTTGTCATTTCGATGTTAGGTAATTGGAGCTGATTGATAATAAAGCGCACATTCCCTGTCCTGCTTGCAAAGACAATCATCCAACTAGCTTGCTAATCTCTTCGTTAATTTGTGAAAAATCATGGATTAGCTGACCATCGATTTCTAAAATAGGCACTGTTAAAAAACCTGCATTGACGATTTTTTCTTTTGCTTCAGTATCTAAGTCGATATTAACCGTTTCATAGCGCCCCTCTAAACCAGCTTCATTTAACTCCGATTTAACAAACATACATTTTGGACAAACTGTTTTTGTGTACAAGATCATTACGACAACCTCTTCCTATTGATTTTTTGCAAAGCATGTACCTATGAAATGCATCATTCTTCATTTATTAACATAATTATTGCGAACAATTCTTATATTTTGAAAACTAAATTTCATTTTTTCATTAATCTCATCGCTATATATGCTTATAATCTGAACAAAAACTAGACATGGATACTTGCTAAAACACGAGGAAAAGCCTTTATATGGCTATTCTCATTATATTTTCTATATGTAGTGCATTCTTTCATAACACTACACTATATATAGTGTTTATTTTGAACTGCATTTATTGTAACATACTCGATTTTAAAAAAACAACTCTTGCAATTTTTTAATTTTCATGAAAACATATATTCCATTTTGAAAATCATCATAAATACCTATTGTATTTAATTTGTTTGTCCTCAAATTTTAACAGCCAGCAAAAAACTATATCAAAATAATTTTGATATAGTTTTTATAACATCATTCTATTCCCAATCACTTAATGAATTCAAGCAATAAGTTGGTTGTTTTTCTTGCAATTGCACTTGTGCTGTAGAAGTAACACCTGTATTCACATGAACCGTATCGCAACCAAAACGAATACCGCATAAAATATCCGTTTGATAATTATCGCCAATCATGACCATATCATTTTTACAATAATGATGCTCTGTCGCGATAGCTTCCAGCATAATTGGGGACGGCTTCCCTATAAATATAGGCTCCACATCTGCAACGTTTGCCACAAGCTGGACGAAGGAGCCATTTGCAGGAACGAAGCCTTGCTCTGTTGGAAATTTAATATCCCCATTTGTGCCGATTAACTTTGCTCCATTTTGAATGGCTATGCAAGCAGTAGCCAGCTTCGTATAATCTACTTGCTGATCCAGCCCCATAATGACAACACTTACATCTACATCATTCGTTATATGTATTCCTTTTTCCTTTAAAGCAACACGAATACCGTCTGAACCAATCACCTGTACTTTCACTTGTGGAAAATGCTGTTCGATATATGTAGCTGTCACAAGCGCACTCGAATAAATGTGGTGTAAAGGCGCTTCAATACCTAAAGTCGCTAATTTTTGCTGTATTTGTTGTGGTGTTTTCGCCGCATTATTCGTTACATAAAAAGGCTCAATACCTTCTCTCTGTAATTTTTGAATAAAGGCAACAGCACTTTCAATTCCTTGATCACCACGGTAAACGGTCCCATCTAAATCAAAACAATAAGCTTTATAGTGTCTCATTATTTATCCTCTGGTAAAAATGCGGATACAGGACCAAGCTCATTTGTTAAATAATTTTGCACTTTACTTGAAAACTGTTTTAAAGCGTCTAGAGAGCCTGTTAGCACTTTTACGACTTCTTCATCATCTACTTGAATAAATTCGCGTACAAGCATTTTACGTAAGCCGACAACAGCTTTTAAAGAGGCTTCCATATCTGCTGAAATGACTTTCTCATCTACTAATATATCAATAATGTCCTCATAGCTACCTGGGTCGCGCATAATAAAGCCATCAATCATTAAATTGCCGACATCCATCATCGACTCCATTACGTTATGACCTATACGCTCAAGCGCTAGCTTTGTCACATCATTTTCTAGCCAATTGTCCTGTCCTTCAAAAATGGCTAGCAATGTATCTAAATGTTGTAAGTTTAATGCAACCTTATTTCGATCTACAAAATACATTCAAACGCCTCCTAGTACCTAAAAAGTTGATAGTGTTTTCTTATCTATAGTAACATATTCTAGAGATACGGAAGGAGATAGAAATATAAATGGAAAGATTTTTCTTATATGATGATGTCGAAGATACAAAAACACGCTTCGTTAGCTTTGCAGGTAAAACGCAGCGCTATGATTTAGCTATATTACAAAGCGGTCGGTTTTTTGGGAAAGTGCTCGTTTTAGATATTCAATTTGGGCGCTTTGCTATTATTGGCCCTGATGATGTAGAGGAACCAGGATACTTAGAGCATGTTTACAATCGCAGCGAAGAGGAAACGACTGATTTACGCGCTTATTTAACGGAATTGTTGAGCTAAGCTTTAGTTCGAAAGTAATGATTCGCACGTTAACAGAGACGTTTCGCACGCAAGCAGTATAAATTCGCACATTAGTTTAACACTCTCGCACGTGATGCTACACATATGAAAAGAGGCTGTAGGAAAAGTCCTACAACCTCTTTTTTATAGTTCTTCTACAATCTCTTCCGCAACTTCCTGCTGTGGTGCACGCCCTGATTTTTGGACAATAAAATAGGCACAGCCAAAGTTACAATACTCAAATAAATAATCTTCAAATGTGCTAATTTTTGTGTCAAATGTTGATTTATGATTTTTATCATCAAAAAATCCTTTTAGACGAAGTTGACCGTAGCCCCAATCGCCTACGATATAATCGTATTTTGTCAAAATGTCGGAAAAGCGCTCTAAAAAGGCTTCTTCATTAAAACCTTCTCGCACATCTTCAATCACTTCATACATATAACCTTCCGCAACAATCATTGAAAACCCACCTATCTATTCACACATTCCTTAGGCGTTTACGTTTGCCTGTTCTTGACGTTCTTTTGTTGCTGCATTTACTTGCTCATCCGCATGGTAGCTACTGCGCACTAATGGACCTGCTTCACAATGGCTAAAGCCTTTTTCCATCGCAATTTTACGAAGCTTTCCAAATTCAAGCGGTGAGTAATATTTTTTAACAGATAAATGTTTTTTTGTCGGCTGTAAATATTGACCAATTGTCATAATATCAACATTATTTGCGCGTAAATCATCCATTACCTCTAAAATTTCATCCCAAGTTTCGCCAAGACCTATCATTAAAGAGGATTTCGTTGGGATTTCTGGCTGCATTTCCTTTGAACGACGTAAAAATTCCAAGGAGCGATCGTATTTGGCACGTGCACGCACTCTTGGTGTTAAACGGCGTACAGTTTCGATATTATGATTTAAAATATCGGGTTTTGCATCCATCACCATTTGTAAATTTTCCTCGGTACCACCTAAATCAGATGGCAATACTTCAACAGATGTTGCTGGGCTTTTACGACGAATCGCACGAATTGTTTCTGCTAATACTTCTGCGCCACCATCTTTCAAATCATCACGTGCCACCATCGTAATAACGACATGCTTTAAATCCATAATTTTTACAGAATCTGCTACGCGCTCTGGCTCTGCTAAATCTAGCTCTGTTGGCAAGCCTGTTTTCACCGCGCAAAAACGACATGCACGCGTACATACTGAACCTAAAATCATCATCGTTGCTGTACGACGCTCTCCCCAACATTCATGAATATTTGGACAACGCGCTTCCTCACAAACTGTATGCAAGTTATTTTCGCGCATTAATTTTTTTAAGCCTTTGTATTGATCGTTTGTATTTAATTTTATTTTTAACCATTCTGGTTTACGTAAATGTTCTTCTTTTGCTGTAGGTTTACAAGATGTCATTCAGTTTCGCCCCTATCAAAAACTATAGTACTTTTAGTCAATGTACCATATTCCATGCGCTACAACAACTTTTTATCTTAATTCAGCACAATATTCACATCTTTATAAGTATGGCTTGCTGAACATCTCAGAGCGCAATAACTGTGTAGCCTACAGCGGTTAAAAAGAAGCCTTCATAACATAGTTTAAGCCATTGTCTCATATCGTAACGATTTCAGGTGAACTTCCACTTACTCATAACTGGACAAAGATAATGGATTCACTAGTCATAAGGTACTGGTACTTCCAAAGATGGCTGTACGCCTTCTCCTCCCTTTGTATAAATATGTGGAACGGAGCCTTGCACTAGGCCAATAGCTACTGGAATATATTGCTCTACCGTTGATGATTTGCTAGCAAATGGTACAATAATTTGAACATTTACTTCCAAATGAATACTAATTTCGACATAGGCATTGTTAATCCCAAATTCTCGAATTGTTGATTCCACATCGCTATGCACATTTCCAATAATGTGAAAGCGAATCGGTATTTTTGGTCCTAAATTCCCTAACAAAGGCAGATTAGCAGCTTGCCCAAGTGGTACAAAAAAAACAATACCATCACCTGTATCCATTTTCCCGACATCATATTCGACATTTTCCAAATTAGGTAAATGAGTTAAATCGCCATTTTCTGCTTGCTGTAAATATTCCTTTACAAGCGATTGTGTCTCGGCCCGAACGCGATTAATAATTTCTGTATTAAATTTGGTCGTAATCATGTCGCTTGAGCCTGATGGCAAATTTTCAATAATATCATTTACATCCATTACACCAGAAGTACGCGCATTAATTGCTTTATTGACAACAAAAGAGGCTATTTTATTCGTTTGTACCTCGGCATATTGCAAATAGGTCGGCATTAAACGAGCATTTATCCAATATAAAAATAAAATAATAACAAGTATCAGTGTCAAAATGACAAAAACAGCCGTATTTCCTCTTTTTTTATACTTTTTAAATCGCATTTTCCTTCGTTGTAGAAACAGAAAAATCCCCCTTGCTCTATTCGTATGAGCAAGAAGGGATAACTATTCAGAAGGAATAAATTCTGTGTCGATTTTTTCAATTGTTTCATTTGGTGCAGTTGCTAAATTAATTTCATATGTAGCGACGAGCATCTCACCGTTCTCTTCAAAAATCCTTACGTATGGCCTTGCCGGATATAACTCATTTTGTCGTGAAACGATGCCACGGCGATTACCAGATAAAGTAATTACCGTTCCATTAGGATAATGAACAATGCATTTTTTCAACGCTTCAACAACCTTCACATCATACAATTTTCCTGCATCCTTTTCAAGAATTGCCATACCTTCTGTAGGTAACGATTTTTCTCGATAAATACGATTTGATGTAACCGCATCAAATACATCAGCTACACCAATAATTTTAGCAAATGGATGAATTTCAAACTCCACTAATCCTCTAGGGTAGCCACTGCCATCTAAGCGTTCGTGATGTTGGAATGCACAGTGTGCTACCAAGAGTGAAATCGAATGTAGATTACGCAGTAAATCGAAGCCATAGCGAGTATGTAATTTCATTACATTATATTCTTCTTCTGTCAAAGCACCTGGTTTCTTTAAAATATCGGCTGGTATTAATAATTTGCCGATATCATGCAAGATTGCACCAATGCCAATTAAACGTAACTCCTCGTAGGAATGCCCTAATTCCTTCGCAATAGCAATTGAATATAATGTTACTTGGAAAGAGTGATGGTATAAATATTCATCATATAAATAGGCATCTGATAAAATAGTCAAAAATTCATGGCTATTTAAAATCGTATCTAAAAGCCCTTCAACAATACCGCTTATCGCCTTTGATTGTTGTTCAATAATATACGATGCTTGTGCACCTTTAAGGTTTCTAACAACCTCAAATGTTTTAGTCATTTCTTTTACTACTCGATGGCGAACAATTGGGTCGACTGTTTCCTCAATTTGAATGCCATCAGATATTAGATCATCTATATAAATATATCGAATATTCAATTGTCGCAATCTTTCAATTATTCGTTGATTTATAACAACGCCTTGGTGTAAGAGTGGATGACCTGCTTCATTCCATATCGTCTTGCCAACGACCATGCCTTCCTTCACAACATTTAATGATATTAGTCGCATACTTATCATTTAACCCCAATTCTACTATATACATTACTTGTATTATATAAGTAATAAGCGAAATAAGATAGATGTATAGTAAAAAAATACTTGTTGTTCACTTGATAAATAACATGTGGTCTTCTATTTAATTAAATTTATTTTGCCCATGCAACTTTAGAATATCTCGCAAAAATAGAGGGAGATAATAATGCTTTTTAGCATATTTAAAACTTGGGAAAAAATAGCCGAATGTAAATAAATCAAGTGTCACTAATTTATACGTGTGCTGTAAGTCTGCAACCTCTCCATTAATTACAAGCTCACGCTGTGCATTCAACTCGAAATGATAGGTTAACAGCTTGCCGAATACAATCCCTCTAAAGCCCAGTCCTTTAAATTGTAACTGTGGCCATTCTTCGTTCATTGATTGCACATATATTTCCTTAAGCTCTGTGCCAGTAAGCTCTATCGTACATAAATTAATTGGATGCGGTAAAATTCTGTGCAAGTCATATGCGGATACATAGCCCTTCTCCAAATTCTCTAAAAAAATACCCGCATTAAACATGGCACAGTCTGCACCTGTATACTGCAGAATTGCCTCTGCAAATAAATCGGAAAGCTGCGAATAATGGAACCACTCTTTATTGTACGTTTTCGGTGCTGTAAAAGCAGGCTGATCTAACTTTTGTTGTGCCTCATTCATCAAGTCTTGCAAAAAATTAGGCTCCTCTTTTGGGCTAGGTAGCAATGCACATTCAACGACTTTTTCCTGTTTTACCAACTTTTTCGTTTGATGGTCAAAGTCCATTGTTAAATGCCCTACATATTGACCAAACTTCCCGCAACCCGTTAGTAACACATCACCAATATATTTTCCCGTCTCAAATAAATGATGTGTATGTGAGCCAAAAATCACATCAATATCCGTACACTCTTCAGCAAGTAATTCATCCTCTGTCTTGCCTAAATGCGATAAGCAAATAATGATATCAACTTGCTCCTTTAACTGCTCTACAATCTGGATAATGGCAATTCTCGGCTCTGTCACCTGCCATTTTAATGAGCGATAAAATACTTCAAACTGTGCAGTAGCACCGACAACACCAATTTTCGTACCATATTTCGTCGTTAAAATCGTATAGGGTTTTAACCATGCGGGTTGCTGCCCCTCCATCGATTGCAAATTCGCAACAACAACTTCAAATGTGGCGTGCTCATAAAGCGCCATTAAATCTTCATGTGCAAAAGTAATTCCTTCATTATTACCGATTGTCACAACATCATATTTGGCTTCATTCAGCATGCGCACATTGCCCTTGCCCTTCATTGCCTCTGTATAAATATGGGAACGGTCAATATGATCGCCAATATCTATTAAAAAGCTAGGCTCACCTTGCGCAGCTAATAGCGTACGCTGTGCATGAATATAATTTTGCGTACGCATCCAAAATTCAAAATGACTATGTAAATCGTTCGTATGAAAAAAATGAATTTTCTCTCGCACAATGCACACCTACCCTTTTTTAATAAAATTAATTACACCCAGATTTTTTCGAGCGAATGGAAGTTAACCATTCATCGCTAACTAAACAGTCATCTCTCCATCTAATAGCGGAAACATCTTGTTATTACTGACGCTCTACTTTCGATATAGAGAAACATTGCTACATTAAAATAATCCATCGATAATAGAACGAATACCTAGCAACAATAAAATAATTCGTAGTACCAGCACTAATGTTTCAGATTTTAACTTTTTATTTAATTGTGCACCAAATTTCGCACCGATATAGGCGCCTGGAATGACTGGCAAAGTATATAGCCAAGGCACATGCCCTAAATAAATATGCGAAGCAGAGTTTACAATTGACGTTAAAAATACTAAAAACATCGATGTTGCAATTGCCACATGCGGTGGGAATAAAAATAAAATTAACATTGCAGGCACAATCATCGATCCACCACCGATACCAAAAAGACCTGACATGATGCCAATAACAAATGTTAATAAAAAGGCAAACCAAATAGGATAGCCATACACATATTCTTTGCCTTCACTATCTATATATGTATGCTTCGTTCCATGCTCTACAAACCAACGAACAGGCTTTAATTTATCACGCACTAATAAAATAATTGATAAAACAATTAATAAAATACCAAAATATAAATTAAATGATGGTAAATCTAGCCCTTTATTAATCCATGCGCCTAACATCGTACCTGGGACACTACCTATAAAGAAAATAAGACCTGTTTTATAGTCAACCGTATTTGATTTCATTTGTGATAACGTTGAAGCGAGCCCTGTAAAAATCATCATCACAACAGATAAACCAACTACTGTTTGCGGTGTAATATCTGATATAAGGCCTAAATTAATGCCTATAAACAGTGTTGCAGGCACTAAAATAACGCCTCCACCTAATCCTACGAGTGCCCCTACAATACCTGAAGCTACCGCAATAATAAATAGCAAAACGAATTCCATTACAATTCTCCTTCAAAAATATTTAATTGTTTCGGTGATAAATTGTCAAAATGTAAGCCTAAGATTTCCTTTAAACGCTGTGCATTCGGTGCTGCATGGTAATCTGAATTATTATTAAATAGCACATATACATCCTTCGTTTGCTCTTGCAACTGCCGAATATGAGCAGCTAACGATTGCAACTCGTCCTCATTATAATCATATAAAAAGCGAACTTTCCGCCAATTATGCGCATTACCACTATTACGCCAGCCATGTATATTGCGCCCATGAATACGAAGAAGCGCTTTATTTGCTGTAGCAATCGGCACTAATGGAACAGAACCAATACCAGCCTGTGGTTCATCACAAACTGTATGAATGAAACCATGCTCCTGTAAAAATTGCAATGTTTTCTCACGCACCTCTGCCGCATACCAAGTTTGATTGCGGAACTCAACTGCGAGTGGCAAATGAGGTAACTGCTGTTTGACATAGCGAATATAATTGACATTTTTAGCTGTACAATCAAACCATGGTGGAAACTGGACGAGTACCATCGCCAGTTTTCCAAAACGCTGAAACATATTCGCACATTCTAAAAAAGCTTGAAACATATCGTTGCGCGTCTCATATGGTAAATCCTCACGCAAATGCCCCGTAATGCCTTGATAGGCCTTTAATATAAACTGAAAATTATCAGGTGTATCCTGACACCACTTCTCAACATTTTGATTATTTGGAATGGCATAAAAAGATGTATCCACTTCAACTATCGGAAAGTGTCCACTATAGTCAAATAATTTATCGCGAGCAGTGGTCACCGTCGAATATAGGGCAGGATGATCTCCCCAGCCAGTTAGCCCAATCGAAATCATTTCCGCTCCCCCCTTACTATTATCATGTCCTTTATCATAACACATTTTGACATGTTGAATATATTCATTCAAAAGTCCCGATTCGCCCAATGAAGCTGGATTTTCGCCCATTGAACATAGGTTTTCACCCAACCAACGCCTGAATTCGCTCATTGAACCTGAAATGGCTGTCTAAATTTTAGACAGCCGCTCCCTTCTCTATTTCTGTTGTAATGTACGTAAACAGACATCTGTTAAAATCTCAATAGCATTGAAAATCGCTTCATGATTAAATTCCATATACGGATCATGTAGACCAGGTGTCACATCTGCCCCTAAGCCAAGCATCGTTGCCTTTAAATATGGTCGCTCAATCGTATAAAAATGGAAATCATCCGCTCCAGGTGTCACAATCGTTGACAAGGCAGGTACTCCTAGCACATGCTCAATAGATTGCGCCATGAGTGTAGCTGCTTCTTCATTCACTGCCGCAGCAGGAACATAGTCAAAAAACTCAAGTTGAATTGGCACATCATGCATCGCACTTAATTGCGCACAAATCGTTTTTACTTTGTGCTGCAATTCATCCATTACGGCATTCGTTTGGGCACGTAAATCTAAACCAAACGTTGCTTTACCAGGAATGATATTAAAGTTCTCTGTACCTGCATGTAAATTTGTCATTTTCACTGTTGCCGCAATATGCGGATCTGTATACGTTAACCCTAAATGGTGCACAATTGAAGCTGCCACTTCAATCGCATTTACTCCTTTATGCGGCCTTGCTCCATGATGATCTAATCCACCAATCTCACCTTTTACAAAAACACATGAGCCATGTTGAATCCCTTGCGTACAATTCGGAAAACTGATTTCATCAAACGGGCGTAAATGAACACCGTAAAAATAATCTAAATCATCCACAACACCCTCTTTAATGACGCTTAATGAGCCGTTTCCAAGCTCCTCTGCTGGTTGAAAAATAGCGCGCACCGTACCACCGATATCGCCCATTTCCTTTAGCTGCTGCATAACACCTGTTACGATTGTCATATGCGCATCATGTCCACATGAATGATTCGCCTTCATTTCCCCATTGACTTCCTGCCATAATGCGTCCATATCTGCGCGCAATCCTATTTTCGGTGAGCCAGCGCCAATTTCCACCGAAAAGCCCGGAATATGTTTGAAACGCTTTGGTTGAAAACCCGCTTCCTCAAATAGTGCAACAAGGTAGTTCGTTGTTTCAATCTCTTTCCAGCTCACCTCACCATTTGCATGTAAATGCTCAAAAACTTTTATTATCTTCTCTTTCATTTGCAGAACCCCCTCACATAATCACAATATTATTAATTCTTTCGTTTGTTCTTGACTTCATCGCTTGTGCTTTGTAGGATACAATTAGCGACTATCTAGCGACATTCTCTTTATTGTAAAAAAAGACGCATAACATATGCAAGTAATTTTCTATTTCGTTAAAGCAGGAAGCTTAAAACGATAAAGTGCAGATGGGCGACCTTTTCGATGAGCCGATTGTTCGCCAATAATCGTTATGTAGTTAGCATCATGCAATTTTTTTAGCATGCGCTCTGCCGTCCTTCTCGTTACTTGTAAAAACTGCGCTAACTGTGCGGCTGTAAAAGGCTCGTTATGCTGCAATGCTGCATAGGCAAAAATACGTGACATGTTTTGCGTACTTAAATGGACGCGTTGTGCGATTGTCACTAATTGCGGATGCTCTATAGAATGTGTTAATTGCTGTTCTACAATCGGATATGGTCCATGCAATGTTTGCTTAGCATCCATAAAGTAAAATTTCTTTGTTTGTGGAAAGGAGCTTGCGACAAGCGCATTATTGTATGCTGTTTCCATTGAACGCCCGCTGCCAAAGGCGATTCGCACATCCTCATGTAAGGCATTATGCCATTTTTTAAATAAAGGATGTGCAATGACAGATTTTACTTTGCCAACTGTCGAATATACGGCAATGCCATGCTCTCTTTTAGTCAATGCCGCACCCATTAATTGTGCAAATTCAGCTAACTCCTCTTGTGAGCAATGCTGGCCTCGTATAAGGCCGACAGCAATTTGAGCTGCCTCAGCTTTTACTAATAATGCCTGCTCTTTTGCTTTAGCTAACGTATGTAGTATATCGTTATCTGTATCGATAATACGGATAACTGGATAGCCTTCCTCACAAAGTTGGTCGTATACGGCATGAATACTTGTAATCGCTAAATCTATTTGACCGCTATCTAACGCCTTGCGATGAAAGGCCAATACAGGTTGCGATGGCTGCGCACTTTGCAAGCAGAATGTCTGCATAGTAGGTGGGTGGTGCAAGTCATTACATAAACTTTGCCACTCTTCTTCATGACGGTAATCAAGTGAAACGCGCATTAAAGAATAACCTAATTGGACAGCCTTTAACAATGTAATGGCTAACGCTTGTACATCTTGACGTAAATAAACAACAGGTATTTGTAGTTGTTCTAGTTGCTGCTTCGAAAAATCATACGGTAGCGAGCCTGAAAACATTAATACATCACAGCGCTCAATCATTTTTACTAGCTGAGGTGCTTCAGCTGGATCTTTGTATTCGTAGCACTCAAGATGATATGAAGAATCTAATGCAGCAAGCGCTTGCACCTTCTGGCAAAAGCTTGTTGAACCGATTAAAGCAATTGTTATCATAAAAAGAAAACCCCCTATTAAAGAAAGGATGTATGACATGAAAATTGAAAAAATTGAACTATTTGCTATTGAGCTTCCACTAAAGGAGCCATTTATTATTAGCTATGCTACTTATTATACGATGCCTTCCTTAATCGTCAAATTGACTTTAGATAATGGTGTTATCGGCTACGGTGAAGGTATAGCAGATGAGCATGTGACTGGTGAAAGCATGTATGGCGCATTTGAAATTATCGAGAAAATTTTAGCACCACGTTTAATCGGTATGAACCCACTTCATATGGAAGCAATTCATGACGTTATGGATCGTGCTATTCTAGCTGCACCAACTGCCAAAGCAGCGCTCGATATCGCTTGCTATGATGCTGCTGCCAAATCCTTAAATATGCCTGTTTATGATTTGCTCGGTGGACGTTTCCATGAAGAATTTCCAATTACGCATGTGTTAAGCATTCAAGAGCCTGCTGTCATGGCACAAGAGGCTCTCAATAAAGTAGAAGAAGGCTATCGTTCATTCAAACTAAAAGTTGGCGCAAAAATGCTGGAAGATGTCAAACGCATTCAAGCAGTAAGAGAAGCTGTCGGTCCTGAAATCGCGATTCGTGTCGATGTCAACCAAGGCTGGAAAAATAGCGCCACTGCATTGCAGGCGCTTGCACTTCTTGAAAATTGTCACCTCGATTGGATTGAGCAACCAATTGTAGCACATGATATTGACGGTATGGTTGAAATTAAACAAAAAACAACAACGCCTGTCATGATTGATGAAGGGCTTGTTGGCATTGCAGAAATGCGTACAATTATTCAAAAGCAAGCGGCACATAAAGTAAATATTAAGCTTATGAAGTGTGGCGGCATTTACAAAGCTAATAAACTGGCAATTATGGCAGAAATGGCAAATATCGAATGTCAAGTTGGCTCGATGGTGGAATCATCTGTCGGCTCCGCAGCAGGCTATCATGTTGCCTTTTCTAAAAAGTCGATGACGAGTGTGGAGCTAACAGGCCCATTAAAATATAGCGAGGACATTGGTAATTTGCAATTTGAGATTCCATTTATTCGCTTAAATGGTCAAGCAGGATTAGGCGTTGATGTTGATGAAAACACGCTTACTAAGCTAACTGTGAAACAAAGTATTATATGCTAAGAAGTCATTGGAAAAGTGCTTGTACAAGGCTTTTCCGATGGCTTTTTGCATTATACTTTATATAGGTAGATTTCGCTATAAAATCCCATTTTATGCTTAAATCAATTACGCCTCGGCGTAATTGCGTCCAGATTTTTTCGAGCTTGCTCGAAAATTTCCCCTTCAAAATCTGTGACATCCGCCGGAGGCTTTATCATGATTCAGCGGGCGTTTAGACACCCTCTGAATAAAAGGCAAATGAAGCATTCATCTGTGAAGGTAGGAGTTTTCTGTGCCTGACGCTACACTTTCGGTACAAAATCATTGCTGAATTATGATAAGCCTTATTTTGTCGTTCTTGTAACGCATTATACAATGGATTACTATTATTTTGTACGGATTAGTTTTCAAAATTTTCAATATAGGAGGGCATTTTACAGTGAAAAGACTTTTCGGACTACTCTTTTGCATGATGTTACTAGCAGCCTGCGGTAGTGCACCACAGGAAGAAAGTGCGCCAAACCCTACCGAAACAGAAAATGAACAAGAAACAGCCACTTATGAAGAGGATATCGAGGAAGAGGAAACCATTGCTACGCCGACTTTTCCTGCTTCTTGTGAAGGTCTATTATTTGCAAAAGAAGCAGTGATTGAAGGGAAAAAGCTAGCAGCCTGTATGGGAGATGCCATGCTCGCAGCAGGTAGTGGCTCACACAAAGTCATCTCATCAACTGGTACTTCAAAGGTAGATTTCGAGTGGAATCCTGATTTTTCAATGTACGTTGAAAGTGAAGATAGCTCAGTCATCATTGATGGCGATACAGGATGGATGAATATCCCTGACAGAGGATGGATTGAGGAAACAGATGAGCCAAGTGACGGGGAAGAAGTCATTGCATCAAATGTCGTAAAATTAACACGCATTTTAGGTCATCCCTTAGTCATTGCTGAAAACTTTGCACAATCCCCTACATGGCATGTTATCGAGCAAGGCCCTGTGCCCGATGCAGACGCCTTCGTCGATACAGCATGGCATCTTGCACCAGAAGGGCCAATTCACCTTGGTGGTGCTGTACTCACAGATGTGCAACTTTGGGTTACAAATAATTATTTAGGTGCCTATTACATTGCAACAGCAACAATTAGTGGCATATCTGATACGACGAGCAATACATTTATACAATGGGGAGAGCCTGTGAACATTCCAAGCCCTAAATAAATAGGAGGAAATCATGATGAAAAAGCTTGTACTAATTTTGACATGTGCCTTATTACTTGCAGCTTGTAGCAATAACTCGAATGGGGAGCCAAATAAAGAACCCGTTGATAAAACAAACAACCATAGGAACGAAACAAATCATCAAGTTGATGAAGAAAAAAATCAATATGCTGATTTTCAATCTGCTATCCCAACTGATTGGCAAGTACAGCTACCGACAAATCTACCTGTAACAGAAGGTAAGTTTTTAACGGCTAAAACAACAGCTAAAGAAAGTGAAATGACTTTCGAGTTTTATGAATTTGATGAAGAAGTAATGCTCGATGCACAGAACATAACAGATGGCTACTATATCGGTCAATTAACCGTTACGCGCTATGAGGATGAATTCAAAGCAGATGATGACATCAAGGTGCAGCTTACATTACATGATGATTATGTAGCAGATGCAGGTCCTGAATTAATTTATCCATTCATTGCTGGTGATGAAAGTGTCGTCAACTGGGCAGACAGCCATGGATGGTACGTTTTTGCTTATTCTATGGAAAAATCTGAGCAAGAGCTTGTCGATTGGATTAAAGAAAAAGATTTAGTTAGTGAAATCACAAATGGTACGGGAAGTGGCTACTACCCTCGCCCACAAATCATAGGACAAATGCATTTTTATGCAGATGATGAAACAAGAACATTTGTGAAGTGGGCACAACAGGAAATCGTCTTTACATTAAATGATTTTAATGAAGATACTTTAAACTGGCTTCATACATTTAGTGAGAAAAAATAAAGTGAACCTTCAATTTGGTAATAAAGGAACACCAGCTCAGCACATCCTGTGAAAACGGGATAAAATACAAAGCCCTTATCATCAATCACATTTGGATGACAAGGGCTTTTCTTATGCTTCTTTATTTTTCCATTGCTTAAGCGTGGGCAGAAAACTCTCTAACTGCTGACGAACCACTTCTGGCGCTTGTTGACGCTCTTCTACTAAAAGAGGAACTAGAAAGTCTAACATCTCTTCCAGCGTTTTATATTGATGCTCACCATCCACATAACACCACTTACAATAATCTTCATTAAAATGCTTATCCAATTCCTTACTTACAACATCATCGCTCTGAAGATACATACCACAGCATTGACATATCAAGCTTTTCGGTGAACCAAGCAAAGTATTGATTGTAACGTTAAATTTCTCGGAAATCGTCTTTAATGTTTCATAATTCGGTGTCGTTTTTCCTGTTTCCCATCTGGAAACTGCTTGACGTGTTACACAAAGAATTTCTGAAAAATCCCCTTGTGATAACTGATTTTTATTCCTTATTTCTTTAATAATTTCTGCCGTCTCCATATTATCCTCACCTCACCTCTATTTTATCTGAAACGTTTCGACACAGAAAGCAACCGTTTGTTGCTAATGAATAAATCTCTAATCTAATATTTCACCGCATCCACTATAAGTGATGGAAAAACAAGTTGCCCTCCTTGATTACGGGGGTCATATTTTTTCGAACGGAAAATAACACCTTTGTTTCCATCCCATTCTGTTTCATGAAACATACCTTCTTCATCCAAACAGCATAGCACTCAAACATTTAAATTATGGTATTCATGCAATAAATGTTTAATAAACTCCTTTTGAGCGATGGAGAAATGCTTGTGCACTGAGATGGCCCAACCTAACGTAATATGCTTCGGTTCATGATCGATTAATGGCACAATCGCAATATCACCATTTTGTACAAATGGGTCATTCAACATGCTATATTCAATAAAAATACCAATCGCCATATCCTGCGCAATCGTTCGCTTTAACAGCTCGATATTATTTGATTTGAAAATTAGCTGAACTGGACCGTATTTATTGTTAAAATCCTCTAAATACCAATTAGAAAACTTTCCATCAATATTGACAAATGGATAGGATAATAGCTCCTGTGGTGTCACACTTTTTTTAGAAGCTAAAGGTGTCCCCTTTCCCGTGCATACAACCATTCTTGAATCCATAATTTTATGGATGACTAGCTCCTTCATTAGTTCCTCATTTTGCTCATATAAATAAATAAGTCCTAAATCAGCACGATCCTCATTTAAATCCTCTAGCACGTCCTCTGTACTTTTACTCATAATCGTCAACTCGACATTTGGATGTGCCTGCTTAAAAGTAATAATCGATTTCGTCAAAACAGCCATAAAATTCGGTCCAATGGAAAAACGTACCTCCCCATCAAGCATTTGCTTTTCAATTTGTGCCTCTTCTTTAATTTCTTCAATAGTCATTAAAATACGATAAGCCTTTTCAATGACAATCGCACCCCTTGGTGTTACTGCTGTTCCTGTACGTGAGCGCTTAAAGAGCTTGAACCCAAGTTCCTCTTCAAGGCGCGCTACAGATTTACTAATTGCTGCTTGGCTAACATGTAACTGCTCAGCAGCAGCTGAAATAGAGCCTGTTTTGGCAATAGCATTAATATATTCAAACTGTTCAATATTCATATAAAACCCTCCAACCATAACCTATAGTTATATTAACATAAAACATAGTATCTTTACTAATTTACTATGAAATAATAAACTACCAATATAGCTTCACATATATTTTACACAAAACAACATTATTAAAGGGGATGGAGATTTACTATGAACAAAGTAATCAAAAAATTTAAATCTAGCTTTTTATTACTTGTAACTGTTGCATTGCTATTAGCCGCATGTGGCAAGGATGCCAACAAAGAAGAGGAAGTAACCGTGAATATCGCCTTAAATGGAGGGCTGACTTTATTAGCTGTTGCTAAAGAAAAAGGCTGGTTTGAGGAAGAATTCGAAAAATTAAATGCGAAGGTAGAGTGGCACGATTTCCAAAGCAGTGTACCGTTGCTAGAAGGTCTTGTTTCAAATCGCGTAGATTTTTCATTTATTGGAGATGGCACGGTGGTAACAGGTAAAGCAGCGAATATGCCTTTTACAGTGATTTCAACAATTGGCTTACAAGGAAATCAAAACAGTGTTATCGTCAAAAAAGATAGCCCAATTCAATCAATCGCTGACTTAAAAGGAAAAACAATCGCCATTGCAAAAGGCTCATCAGCACATATTTTCTTAATTAAAGCATTAGAAGCAAATAATTTAACACTAGCAGACGTCAAGCTTGTAGAGCTTCAGCCAGATGAAGGCTACTCTGCCTTTACAACAGACAAAGTAGATGCTTGGGGCATTTGGGACCCTTATGTCACAACAGAAATTCAAGCAGATCGTGCACGCATTTTAGAAAGTGTAGAAACAATGGGGATCGTTGCACCAGCAGTGATGATTGGTCGCGATCAATTTATTCAAGAGCATCCAGAGTTAACAGAGGCTTACTTACGTGTTTATCAAAAAACAGTGGATTGGGTAAATGCAAATAAAGAAGAAACCGCTACGCTATTAGCAGAGTTAAAGCAAATGGATGGCGATTTAGTTCAAACATTAGTGGACTACACACAATACATCAATACACCTGTAACAAATGAAGTTGAGAAATCAATGCAGGCAACTGCCGATATTTTACTGGATACAGCCACAATTAAAGATGAAGTAGATATTAGTAAAGTATACGACAACACATATATCAACAAGGTACTAAAATAATGATTAAAGAGGGATATCCACTCCCTCTTTTTCTAAATAGGAGTAGTTGAAAATGAGTAATAATCGACAACAATCAATTGAAAATTATAAGCAAACAGCAATAAACATTCGCCAAGTTGCAGAATCTGTATCAGAAGAACTATTAACATGGAAACCGACTGAGCAAGCGTGGAGTATCCAAGAAATTATCGGTCATTTGCTTGATTCGAATATTATTAATTCTTATCGCCTTCGCAAAATTATTGCAGAGCCTGTCACACAGCTTGTCACATTCGCCCACGAAGATTGGGTTACTGTGCAACAATTTTCCAATAGCGAGATAGCTGATCTGTTAGCCACGTATGATACGCTGACAAATTATAACGCTACGTTACTTGCAAAATTATCGGAGGAGCAATGGCAAAAATATGGCTTAAAGCAAGATGAGCCTATTTCAGTCGCACATATTATTGATAATTTTATTTGTAAGCATGTAGAAAAGCATTTAACACAAATCGAACGTAATCGCTCACAGTTTAATGCCAAATAATTGAAGGGGGCTGTTTTATATATGTTAGTCACAAAATTACTTCATGAAGCCTCAGTAATTGAACCGGAAGTCATTGCATGGCGCCAGTATTTACATCAACACCCTGAGCTTTCTTTTCATGAACATCAAACAGCAGACTATATTGAAAAGGTGCTACAAACCTTCCACCATTTACAAATTAGTCGACCAACGCCCACAAGTGTGATGGCGCGTCTAATTGGGGCAAAGCATGGGCAAACGTTAGCAATTCGAGCTGATATTGACGCATTGCCGATTGACGAGGAAACCAATCTACAATTTACCTCTCAAACAGCAGGTGCCATGCATGCTTGTGGGCATGATGGACATACAGCGACTGTCCTTGGTGTTGCCAAAGTGTTATCAGCGCATCAGGCAGAGCTGGCGGGAGAAGTTCGCTTTATTTTCCAGCATGCTGAGGAATTGCCGCCAGGTGGCGCAAAGGAAATGATTGCTGCCGGTGTGATGGATAATGTCGATGCCATTATTGGAGCGCATTTGCAATCCCCTATTGAAGTTGGTAAAGTCGGAGTTATCGTTGGCCCAATGCTCGCTTCACCAGATATTTTCAATATTACAATCCATGGTAAAGGTGGACATGCTGCGGAACCACACACATTTATCGATAGTATCGCGATTGGCTCACAAATCGTTACAAATTTACAGCATTTAGTATCACGCTATGTCAAACCAACAGAGCCACTTGTGCTTTCTGTAACACAGTTTAATGCTGGTTATACACATAATGTAATTCCTGAAAATGCGACACTTGGAGGGACGGTTCGCTGTATACAGCCTGCATTGCGTGAGGATATACGTAAACAAATGGAGCAAATTGTCAAAGGTATTACAGAGGCACATGGGGCAACATATGATTTCTCTTATCATTATGGCTATGATCCACTCGTTAATGATGCAGCAATAACAGCTCTTGTAGCAGAAGCGATTACAGAATTATATGGGGAGGACGCCCTCTACACAATTCAGCCGAATATGGCAGCAGATGATTTTTCTGCTTTCTTACAGTACGCACCAGGCACTTATTTCAATATTGGGGCTGGCAATAAGGCAAAGGGCATTGTTTATCCTCATCACCACTCAAAATTTACAATTGATGAAGGGGCATTGCTTATCGGCATGAATGTATTCCTTGCCGCTACAGTGAAATTTTTACACCCTACAAACTAATGAAAGACTAACTATATAAAGTCAAGTAAGAAATGAAAAAATCTTTGAAAG
>NZ_PYWN01000097.1 GCF_003049505.1 Metasolibacillus meyeri | reverse complement strand
CCATTCAGTGATGTAGGCAACTATGCAGCGGCAACACAAGCTGAAATTGCAGCTGTTTTCGAAGCTGGTATTGTAAAAGGAGCAGATGGTAAATATATGCCATCAGGAGAAATTACACGTGCACAGCTAGCCTTAATGCTATACCGTGCATATGAATACGCGACAGGTGAGAAATACGTGCCTCAAGGTAATGCAACATTTACGGATTTAGGTAAGTATAATGAAGAAACGCTTGCAGCGATTGCAATGCTTCAAGAATTAGGTATTGCATCAGGTGACCAAGGAAAATTCATGCCAACAGCACAAGCGACACGTGCGCACGCAGCAAAAATGGTCATCGAATTTTTAGCGGTTATTGAAAATCGTTAAAGTTAAGCATAATACTATGAAATAAATAAGGCGCAAGAAATCAATTAATAAACTCTTGATTTCTTGCGTCTTTATTTTTACCTCGTATTAACAGATGTTTGTTTCTTGTACCAAAAGCATAACGACAGGTACAGCAAAATGTAAGACTCCTATTTCAAAACTAGAATGTTTAAGTGGGGAATCAACAATCTGTAAAACTTGATTGAGGTAGTGTTACACAAGTATTTTACAGGATGTGAAGTTCTTAAGTTTACGCCCTTCTACTATCAATCAATCAATAGGGATGAGAAAAGCCCTACTGATCGATAGTTCACTTTATTTTATCTTAATCTCGTTTTACGCTATTTTAACTAATTTTAAAATTCACAATAGATATCTGTAAATATTTTTACATAGAATGATATTTTTAAGCATATATTGTCATAGTATCCTATTCGATTAGACAAGCATCCTGTAATAGAGTTGTTGTTTAAGTAGATAGGATTAGAGTTAATAGACAGAAAATTCAATCAGTTAGGAGGTTTTAGTTCTTTGCTGACAGCACAAGCCAAGTGCTTCATATCCTGAGGAAATACTTATGTAATCAACATCAAGTTGACCTCAATCAGGTTTTTTATAGACAGTTATCGCCCATTTATCTTTTTGTTTTTTGGTGGGAATCTTTCTAGGGTGAAATTGTAGCACGACTCTCACTCAAGTAAAGAGTGGACTAACTGCCTGTATACATTTGATTAGTTAAGTGAAAAGCCTTGGGGAGTGCAGAATTATTTTATTAACTCGCTTTTAGCAGTAGAAGATTCTAATTAAATTGTTTGAGGGAGGAATTGTTGTTGAGGAACAAAGGGGTTACTAAGTTTTTTGCTATTTTCGTAGCAGTTATGATGATCCTCAGTATGCTTTCGCCAATGCAGGTGTCGGCGGATAGCGATTTTAGTTTGCAGAAAAAATCAAATGATGAAGCTACACTACTAACAAAAGCAGCAATAATCGAACAACTAAATATTTCTAACGGACCAGCAATGCTGCATCCTGATTTACAGGATTTATCTGGTAATAATTCAGTTGCAGTCATTGTGCATTTATCAGAGAAACCTGTTGCACTAGAAAAAGGAATTCGAGATTTAGAAGGAAGAAGCTTCAGTGCTTCAGAGGCACAACGAATTGAAGAAGTAGTACAAACACAGCAAGCAGAAGTAATTCAAGAAATGGTAGTTGAAAACATTTCCTTCACGCAAGGCTATACTTTTAACACCGTATTAAATGGCTTTGCAGCACAAATAAGAGCGGATGATTTAGAAAAGCTACTTGAAATTGAAGGGATAACTCTTATTGAGCCAGATGCTGAAGTGTATGCTTATGAAGAGGAAGCTTCAACGGATGGCCAAGTAGAAGCATATATGAATACGAGCAACTCATTTTTAGGTATCGAGCAACTATGGGCAGAGGGCATAGAGGGACAAGGTGTTAAAGTTGCCGTTTTAGATACGGGTATCGATACGACACACCCAGAATTTGCAGGCATTTATAAAGGTGGAAAAAACTTTATTGTACATGATCCAAATATGTACAAAGCACCACGTGATGCCAATGATGGCTCAGAAACAAAACCATCTGAGCGCCCTTCTAATCAGCCACTTGTCAATGCACGTGGAAGTTCATATGCAACTTCACATGGGACACATGTAGCAGGAACGATTGCTGCAATCGGTGCAAATTCATATGGAATTAAAGGAATTGCCCCAAAAGTAGATTTATATTCTTATCGTGTATTAGGGGCTTATGGAAGTGGTGCAACATCAGGTATTGTAGCGGCAATTGAATATGCTGTTGAGCAGGAGATGGATGTGATTAATCTATCTTTAGGCGGTGGCTCGAATTCAGAAAATGATGCGAGCTCATTTGCCATTAACAATGCTGCATTAGCGGGGGTTATTGCTGTTATTGCAACAGGGAACTCTGGTCCGAATCGCGGAACATTGGGTACACCTTCAACGGCACCGTTGGGAATAGCTGTCGGCAATTCAACGAATCCTGAAAAAGCCTATCATGCAGTAGCTACTATAGAAGTTGGTAATGTTAAGTTGTCTAAAAAATTAAATTTAATGGCTACGACATTTGGTGGAGACTTAACACAGCAATTGAGCGGTGAATTTGAATTAGTTGCTGTTCCAAATATTGGAGCAGCAGCTGATTATGCAAATATTAATGCTAATGGAAAAATTGCACTTATTTCACGCGGTGATATCGCCTTTGTGGAAAAAATCGAGCATGCTAAAAATGCTGGAGCAATCGGGGCAATTATTCATAATTTCTCAGGAGGCACAAATGCACCAGGACCTTCTGGAACATTTTTAGGCGATTCCTTTGATTTTATTCCAACGTTCGATATGTCTGTTACAGATGGACAGGCTATTCGCAATGCTTTAGCTTCAGCGGTCGGAACGATTAGTTTTAGCGAATATGGTGCACTGACATCGATTGGCGATGAGATAAATGATTCAAGCTCACGCGGTCCATCTACGCCAAACTTTGATATTAAGCCAGATGTAGTAGCGCCAGGAACGAATATTATGTCCACAGTGCCTACTTATAAAACAAATACTGCTGCAGGCGAGCCAATCAATCCGGGACAGGCATATGATCGCAAAACAGGTACATCCATGGCTACACCACATATTGCTGGGATTGCGGCATTGATAAAGCAAGCAAATCCAAGTTGGACACCATTTGATGTAAAAGTAGCGTTAGCAAATACGGCAGATATTTTAAATACATCGAAGTATGATGTATTTGATCAAGGCGCAGGACGTGTAAATGCATACGAGGCGGCATTTCCAAGTGCCCTTGCCTATGTACAAGATTCTGCAAAACGTGATGCAAGTGGTCAAATCGTAGCACATGAAAAAGGCTCTGTGACATTTGGGCCGCAGCCAGTTAAAGCACAAAATATTCAAGTAACAAAAGAAATAATTGTGCGCAATATGAATGGTGTAGGAGGAAACTACAGCGTTTCAGTTGATATGCTACAAAGCTTTGGAGATGCACAAGTAACGGTTGATAAATCATCATTTACTTTAAATGGTGAGGAGCAATTAACCGTAACATTAACAGCCTCACGTAATACCGCAGCTAAATTAGGTGATGAAATTTTTGGCTATATTCATCTGATACCAACTCAATCTGTTACGACAGAAACGTCATTATTAGTAGATAGAGCCGAGTTAAATATGACGGAAGGTGGAACGATTCAGTTAAATGTTGTGGAAAAAACGACAACAACACCTGAAACGCATACAACGATTTCTTTGCCTTTCGCAGCTGATTTTGGTGGAGAGGCACCGACAGCAATTGAAGACATGGCTATTTCTGCAACAGATGTATCCTTTAATGGTGATGGCATTAAGGACAGTGCCGAACTAACATTTACATTAACAGGTGATGTAGGAACAAACTATATTGAGCTTTGGGATTTAGAAGATCCTGAAGGTGGCGTATACGGTGATGGTTATATTGGCTATTTACATGCGGCCCAAACTTTAGGAGCTGGCTCATGGCGTTTAGTTGTAAATGGTAACTATACACCGTGGGGTGGTAGTGGCATGGTGGCTATTCCAGATGGTGTTTATACGATTGATTTTACTGCTGAGACGCAGGCGGGTATCATATCTGACTATGTTGGCCCAATCTTTGTTAAATCGACAACTGCAACGTTGCAAGATGTAACGGTTACACCGACTTCGGTAACGTCAGGTGATACAGCAACAATTACATCAGGTGATACTGCGAATATTGCAGTAACTGGTAAAGTAGTCGATAAATATATTGATTACAAAGGGTTATTAGCATCTTATGGTTTAAACTATGATGTGAATAGCAAATTAACAGCATTATATGCTGTAACACGTGATGGCGAAATTATTGAAGATGATTTCGTTACTTTACAGCAGGATGGAACATTTGACTTTGATGTCGAAGCACAACTTAATACTGCAACGGACTCTGTCACGATTGTTATTTTAGACGCAGCTGGCAATATAAGTGAGCATACGGTTTATGGCACACCAATTTCAATTATCACATCACAAAGTGTAATGACGAAGCTTGAAGCGACAGCTTTGCCAAGTGAATTGGATATTTCAAATAATGTGAGCGAAGCAGAGCTAGCTGAAGTAACTTCAAATAAATTGACATTCGTTTCATCTGTAGCAATGAATGAGCCATCTGTATCAAATCATGTATTTTCCATGGTTGATGGTCCATCTCGTCCAACAATATTTGAATCAAGCACAACTGTCGATGTAACAGCACAGGCGACATATACAGTAGCTGATAATAGCATTGTGGAAGTAACGAATGGTTTAGTAACAGCGAAGGAATCGGGTACAACAACGATTACAGTGAATTATGGCAATAACAATATTGTTATTCCTGTAACGGTAAACCCAGCTTCAAATCCAGAGCCAAACCCGAACCCAGGACCGAATCCAAATCCAAACCCAGGACCAAGCCCGAACCCAGGACCAGCACCAAATCCAGGACCAGCACCAAATCCAGGACCGGATTCAAACCCAGGACCAACACCAAATCCAAATTCGGGTGACGGATCAACAGCATCAGAAACTCAACCGCAAGAAAAGCAAGAGCCTGAAAAACCAGAAACAACACATCATGATTATGAACAACAAGAAGAGCCTGTTTCATTCCAACCAACAGACTTACCAGCTAATCATTGGGCAGCAAGCTATATTTACAAAATGATTGCGAAGGGTCTATTAAAGGGGAATGAAAATGGCGAAGTGAAGCCAGATGCCAATGTAACACGTGCACAATTTGCATCCATTTTAGCGCGTGCGTTAGGCTTAAAGGCAAATGGTGGAGCACCATTTAGCGATATTAACAATTATGCAGCATCGACACAGGGGGAAATTGCCGCTATTTTTGAGGCCGGTATTGCAAAAGGTACTGACGATAAATTCAGCCCGGCAGGTGAAGTAACTCGAGCACAATTAGCATTAATGCTATATCGTGCATATGAGTATGCAACAGGTGAGAAATATGTACCAAAAGGCAAGCCGTCATTTGCTGATTTAGGTAAGTATAATGAAGAAACACTTGCGGCGATTACTATGCTTGAAGAATTAAATATTGCATCAGGAGATCAAGGGAAATTTAAGCCATCAGCATCTGCGACACGTGCGCATACTGCAAAAATGGTAATTAATTTCTTGGAAGTGATTGAAGGGCAATAATTCAAAGGGTTTATAGAAACTTAGGCTGTCTAGAAATTTTCTAGGCAGCTTAGTTTTATATTAAGTAAGAAATATAGGCTTTTAGTGATTGCTGAAAATAATTTAATAAAGTAAAATATTTGTAAAAAAGGAGGGGTTGAATGGTTATTTTGCCGCGTGAAAGGCCAATCAAAGAATATTTATTGCAAGCTGCTATTCGTCGAGGGTTTCCTGAACTGAAAGATGAGCTAATACGGATACAGCAAGGAGTAGCAGGAGAGCGATATGTAGATCGTAGCTGGTCCGATATGCAATTAGAGGAGATGTATTTTTTACTGCATGATTTCAGTACAGCTACACATCAAATGGATACGTTGTTTCTTTGTGAAAAATTTATTCTTATAGTAGAAATTAAAAACATTGCAGGTCGCATTGATTTTGATGAAAAATGCCACCAATTTACTCGAACTTTTGAAAATGGCACACCCCAAGGCTTTAGAAACCCCCTTGATCAAGTACGTCGTCACCAACGCTTCCTACGACAGCTATTCCCCACTTTACCAGTTGTTTATGTGATAGTACTAGCTCACCCCAAAACGATTATTGGTCAAATGCCTCAAAATGAGCCAATAATTCATTGTAGTGGCCTAGAATTTTATATCCGCAAGCTTCTCGCGATGTATAAACCACAGTTAACAATAAAGCAGCTTCAACAGCTTAAAAATGAGTTACTTCAAATGCATACAACCCCTAATCCCAAATTAAATATTGATAAAGCGAAAATTTGCGTAGGTGTACTTTGTAAACAATGCGATGATAAGACACAAATGCTATTTCAGTATGGAGGATTCATCTGTCCTAAATGCCAAACAAAGGATAACGGCACAATGTTACAACAAGCACTTGAGGACTATAGTCTATTAATAAACGAATGGATTACTAATATCGAATTTCGTAAATTCATGGGAGTGAATTCAATTTACGCAGCAAGCCGACTACTAAAAAAACTAAACTATTCACACAAAGGAGATAAAAAAGGCAGAAAATATTTGATTTCTATAAGGGAAAGTCGCAAATAAATTCGAGAACTCGCAAATATCCCGGGGAAAGTCGCAAATAAATGGGAGAACCCGCAAATAACCCGGGGAAAGTCGCAAATAAATCTGAGAACCCGCAAATATCTTCGGGAAAGTCGCAAATAAATCCGAGAACTCGCAAATATCCCCGGGAAAGTCGCAAATAAATCAAAGAACCCGCAAATATCCCCGGGAAAGTCGCAAATAAATCAAAGAACCCGCAAATATCCCCAGGAAAGTCGCAAATAAATGGGAGAACCCGCAAATATCCCCGGGAAAGTCGCAAATAAATCTGAGAACTCGCAAATATCCCCGGGGAAGTCGCAAATAAATCTGAGAACTCGCAAATATCCCCGGGAAAGCCGCAAATAAATCCGAGAACTCGCAAATATCCCCGGGAAAGCCGCAAATAAATCCGAGAACCCGCAAATATCCCCGGGAAAATCGCAAATAAATCTGAGAACCCGCAGATATCCTGGGGAAAGTCGCAAATAAATCTGAGAACCCGCAAATATTTCTAAAACTCAAAAATCACTGTAACTTCTTCTGAAAAACTACGTCTAAGTTTATGTAAAAACGAAGCAAGGCACCAAAAGAGCAAAAAAAATGTTAAAATAGCAATAGCTTGTGATTTTAGCATTTCTATTAAAGGAGGAAAAATGAATGAAAAAATCATATAAAAAAATGTTAGCCTCTACAGCTGCGGTAGCAGTAGTAGCATCAGCAGTTGTACCTGTCGCAAGTGCGGCATCTTTTAAAGATTTAAATAACCATATGTATACAAACGAAATTAACGCTTTAGTTGAGGCGCAAGTAATTACAGGTTATCCTGATGGGACATTCCGACCAAATCAAACATTAACACGTTCAGATGTTGTGAAGCTTTTAGGGAAATATTTAGTATCATTAGGTCACGAAATTCCAAGTGATTATAAAACGAAAATGCGCTTTACAGATTTAACACCTAAATCTCAGGATGAGCTGTTACAATATGCGGCGCTTGTAAAAGATGTAGGTGTGTTCAATGGCGATGGTGGCAAGCTATTGCATCAAAATGACCTTCGTCGTGATCAAATGGCATCCGTACTTGTACGTGCATTCACAGTTATCAATGATTTTGCTTATGTACAGCATGTCAAAAATCAAGGGTTTACAAGTACACTTTCAGATTTACATCGTACAACGCATCAAGATGCGATTACGGTACTAGATTACTATGATATTGTCAAAGGTGCTGCGTACAATCCTAAGGATGCAACCAAACGAGGAGAGTTCGCCTACTTCCTATATCATGTGTTAAATGCAGAAATCCCAACGAAAGAGCCAGCATTAACGGTGATGAAGGTGGAGGTGACAGCGGCTGATAAACTTTCTGTCACATTATCAAACAACAAAACACATACAGTGACATTACCAAAACCATTAGTTGGAAATGTAGAAACAAATGTAACTTTCAAAATTGATGAAGTAGAATACTCTGCAAAAGTGAAATATGTAGTAACAGTGAAAAAGATAGAAGTGATAGCGGCTGACAAACTTTCAGTGACATTATCAGATGATAAAGCATACACAGTGACGTTGCCAAAACCGTTAGTTGAAAACATTGAAACAGATGTAACTTTCAAAATTAGTGATATGGAATTTTCTGCAAAAGTGAAATACGAAGTACCAGACTTAAAGGTAGTAGCGGTAACAAATCCTAACGCTGGGCAAATTAAGATTGACTTCAATCAACCAGTAGCACTTGCTGCAAAGTTGAATGAGGTGGAGATTAATAAACTTATAGAAGTGAATGGCGTTGACCGACTTGGTAAAATCAACCTATCACAAGGTGAGCTGAGTGCTGATAAAAAATCTTTAGTCGTAACAATTAAAGGAACAACACCTTTAGAAGGACGCTATCGTGTGACTGTCAAGGATATCAAAACAGATAAAGGTGTAGCGCTGATTAAATATGATGACTTCCCTTCATTTGTAGCAGATAGAACAGGTCCAGCAGTAGCGACTGTTGAAAATGTAGGTGCAACACGTGTTAAGGTGAAATTTACAGAGCCTGTCAATAATACGGTTGGTGTTACACAATTTAAATTAGCAAATGGTGTACTTGTATCAGGTGTAACAGGAACGATTGGTCAAAATGCGACTGAGGTTATTTATGATTTAACAAATGCATATGCGAACGGCGCTCAACTTACACCAGGTACAATGGTAACAATTACTTTTGGTACATTAGTAGACTTAGCTAATAATGTGGCGCCAGCGAATTCTTTAACAACGACCGTTTCTGTTGGACATAAAGATGGCATACTACCAACAATATTAAATGTAGAGCCATTGGGAGCAAAAAAATTCAAATTGATTTTCTCAGAGGAAATTCGCCAGTTAACAATAGCTGATATTGTAGTATCACAAAATTCATATGCACCAGGCATCGCAACAGTTGTGAAAGATGAGAAAGATCCAAAAGCTTATATTGTGACGACAAATGGTTATTTAAATGGCTATGTAACGATTACATCAGCACCTGGTCGTTATATTACCGACTTATCTGGAGAAACGAATACATTCTCAACAGCGTTTAACTTTGTAGCGGATAATTCAGTTCCGAACTATTTATCTTCGGCAGTTGTCATAGATAAAGGAGAAGAATATTTAGATATTACATTTGATCGTAATTTAGCTGACCCAACAGCATCTTCGGCAATAGAATTAAGAGGAAGCTATGTATTACCAGGAGGGGCAACACTCCAAATTCCATCTGCTCTTTCCGTAGTACCTATTAAGCATCCAACAAATGACAAAGTTCTTCGTGTGAAGTTGAGTACATTATTAGCGAGTGCAAATATACAGGGGTTAGATCAGCAAGGGGCTACTTACTTTACAACTGTTACATTGAGAAATATTGTGAGTGAATATGGTCAACCAGTTAGCTATGTACCTCAAATTCAATTTACGCGCGGTGGAGATTTAGGTAATAACCAAAATAAAATTGCTGTACGTAGTGTTGAAACAACTGTTTATAACCCGAATTTAGCGATAGATAATAAGACAGTTTTAATTACATTCTCTCATGCAGTAGATGGATTAACAGGCTTCAATGCGGCTAACTATATAGTGGATGGAGCAGTAGTGGAAAGTGCAAGAGTGTCATCAACAAATAACCATCAAGTTTTACTAACATTGAGAGATAGTACAGTCACACAACAGTTGGCAACAAACATTACAATAAGCAATGTGAAAGCAATGAATTCAACTGTAGCGATGGACCCATATCGTAATGTTATCCACTTAAATGAAAACATACGCCCACAAAATCAGGGATATATCGTTGTGCCACATGCGAATGAAATCGTGATGACATTCACAGAGCCGTTAATAAATGTATTGGCGAATTCATTTACAGTGAAAATGAATGGCGCTAATGGTGTGCCAGATACGCCAATTGTTGTGACAAATGTAGTGCAAAATGGCATCGGTTCTTATGGTCAAAATCAAGTTCATTTGACGTTAGCACAACCATTAACACACGGGGCATCATTTACAATTGAATTAGCAAATGGTGCAACAGTAAGTGATGCAGCTAAAAACTTATTACTATTTACACCACGTGTCTTTACGTATTCTGCAGGTCAAATAAACTATTAATTTGATGCAGTATTGCTTTGTCTTCACAAAGTAACCAAACTGTAATAAAACCTAAGCACATTTTAATATAAAATATAGGATGGTGTAGCTTGCTACACCATCTTTTCAATTTTTGGAATATCGATTCATGTATAATAAAAAAATTGAAGCAAAAAATAAGAGAAAGTTTGTTAGAGAAGGAGTTATTGCAGCATGAAAAAACTACTATCTACATTACTTGTGCTATTGTTAATTAGTTCTACCATGACACCAATGGCTATTTACGCGGAGGGACAGGAAAATAACGAACCGCTTGTTGGGACAGTAGAAGAAGCACTAGCAACTGAAACAGTAGAAGGGCAAGTAACAGAAGAAACGCAAGAAGAGAAGGCTGTGGAGGAAGAGACAACTGAGGAACAGCCCAATGAAGAATTGACAGCACAGCCTACAGCAGAAACGCAATATGTCACTGTTCCTCAAAAGCTAGCCGATATATCGAGTAGTTTTTGGGCGAAAAATGAAGTGATGCAGCTTGTTGAAATTGGTGCAATCAACGGCTATCCAGATGGTGAGTTTCGTCCAGCATTAACGATTTCAGTTGGGCAAGCAACGAATCTTTTAAAAGGTTCGCTACAATTACCAGAAGCACCGTATCAGCCAATTTTTAAAGATGTAAGCGAAAAATCAAGCTTTGCGGCAGGCGTATTTTCTACATATAAAGCAGGGATTTTTAAAGGGAAAAAGGATGGCAGTTTCGGTGTAGCAGACCCATTAACGCGTGAAATGATGGCATCCGCATTAGTAAATGCCTTTCGTTTAAAGGATACAGGAGAATCGATTACCTTTAAAGATTGGGATAAAATTAGCCCAGAGCATCGTGAAAATGTAAAAATTTTAGCGCAGCATGGAATTACAACAGGTCGTGAAGATGGTAGCTATGACCCTCATGCTGTAGTCAATCGTGTCACATTTGCAGTTATGATTCATCGTGCGCTCGTGATGAACAATGAAATTGCGCCAAAAGATTACACAATTGAAACGGCGCAGCAATCGAAATTTACATTATTCCGCAAAGAGGCGAATTTTGTACAGGTGACAAAAGGAGATAGTCCGTTATTCATCCGTGCGGAATTACCGATTAAATTAGAAGGAACAAAAACAGAAAACTTTGGTGTCGCAACAGATACAATTTATACATATAAAATTGGGTCACATGCCACATTAAAAGCAACTGTGCGCCACCTAACGAATGGTGATGAATTCGTCTTTTCAACATTGACGAATACAAGCGATGCGAAAATAAATGTAGATTTATTCCAAAAACAATTAAATGTAACAAATTTCCGTTTATACCGTTACGACCGTTTCCCAATCTCGAAAAACTCGAATGATGTATTTGGCTATGATTCATCTAGCTATCCAACAGGGATGATGCGTTTTATGACAAATGACAAGCTGGCAGGAGATCGCATGGTAGGCCAAGCTTATCGTTCGAAGCAGCTAACACAAAAGTATGATAATGGTGGCGTTAGTTATATGCGTGACTTACGTGCAGAGTACGAGGCTTTATCATATACATGGTTAGGCACAGATTTACTTTCATTTTATACGTTAGCTTCAAATGGTCAAGATATTGTGGATACATGGTATATGGATTCAAACGAACGTTTATTTAAAACAGATGAGCATATGAATAACTGGATGATTGAAACGGCAGCTAACTATAAGAAACGCAACAATTGGTACACTGCAGAAGGCCCATTTAATAAAATGGCCACAACGACGGAGCCAATGCCGAAAAATTATCAAGGCTTTGGGCGCAATTTATTATTAGTAAAAGAGGATCGCGCACTTGTGTTATTTAAAGCGCAAGGTGATCGCTATTTTGCCAATTTAGTGAAAAACTCATTTATTAGCTTACAAAAGTTTAAAGGTAATAAAACATATTGGGAAACAGAAGTGACAAGCACGTATTTAAAAGGACTCTATGGCATTCATGCACCGTTTATCGATACGCGCTTTAATGAGCAAATTGCATTATTTTACTATAATTCAGGTGCGGAATTTGATATTCCAAATTACCGTGAGCCTCTGAGAAATTATGCAGATTTAATCATTTCTCAAAGAACAAACAATAATGTGATTCGAGTAAGTAGGGATGCTTATTATATTCCTGACTACTTCCCAGTGAAGCAAAATGTAACGACACATACATCGATGAACCATTTGCTTGGTGGCATGAATATTTTATTACTTGCCTATAATGAATTTGGTGATGCAAAATACCTTGAAGCAGCAACTGCAGTACAAAAAGCACTAGCAACTGAAAAAAATAAATGGATTCGTGATAACGGTGATATTTGGTATCGTGTGAATAAGGAAGGTCAGTTCGCAGGTACAGATTATCAGCATTTAACATTAGAGGATCTAATCCACTCGTATCGCCTATGGAAGGATATCGATACAACTTATTTATACGTGCTAGAAGAAATGATTGCCTCAAAAGCAGGCTATTTATCAACCAATCAATTAGGCTACACAATGAAAATTAAAAATGGCTTAGAGGCAATTGATATGATGCACTATTTACCAGAAGGTCCATTGTATACAGACGCACTATAGAATAGAGGCTTTCGGGGCGAGTTGCCCCGAGAGCTTTTTTAATGGGATAATGAAGGAGTTTTTGGATTGAGTAGAATAACCCACGAAAATTTGTAATCATCCTCAGATTTCATAGAATCCATGAAAAGCGTAGAATACCCCCTAAAACATAGAATAGCCAGCATCTAATAGTAAAATCTCCGTTTTTACTTGAAAAAATGCAAATTTTGCCGATAAATAGCCTAAGTTAACTTATGTACGAGAGGATGAACTAAATGAACAATAAAGTACGCGTAGGAGTACTTGCGAGCTTACTGCTTGCGCCTGCCACACTTGCAAGCGCCAATGAGCAAGCCCCAATCATTCAGCAAAATGAGCAGCTGCCGTTTGCTGTGGTGGCGAATGCGATTGACCCAAATACATTGCATTATTTAAAAGAGTTAAATGAAGATTCGACAGTTACCGCCCTTGAAACAGCAAAAGCTGCCTTTGATGTTCTTGATGAAAGTGAAATAGGTGTGGATCTTTATAAGGTAATTGAAGCGAAACTAATCTATGTAGAGGCGCATAAAGCGTTAGTAGAAGAATTAAAAGAAATTAATACGGAAATTACTACGCTATCACTAACATCGGAAACTTTAATAGATAAGGTGCCGCTTGTAGAAAAGCGATATGATGATGCATTAACGGACCTAGAAAATATACAAAATGATTTTAAGGTAGCATTTGGTGTACCAACTACTGAAAAAAATGAGATAAAAGGTCAATTGAAGTATGTTGATAATCTAGAACCTGATAATATAGTTTTGGCACATAAGACGATTACCAACCATGCTACACTGACATCACGTATACAAGTGATTGTAAAGCCGGAACAATTTATTCAGGCTCATTTACAAAATCTGCTTACGCTTCTTGATAAAACATCATACGCATCTGATATTACAGCAGCAAGAGCAGCATATGCGACGGGGCTAAATGCTGATGAAAAGAAAGTTGTGCAATCTTATAAAACGGAAACGGGCTTTACAGCTTATGAAGCACTAACAAAAGCGGAAGCTGTGCAAAAGGCTGTCCAAAAAGCAGATACACTTTACGATGAAATTGACAACACCGTTTTTAAATCGGTTAGTGCATTAAAAGCAAAGATGAAGGATTTGAAGACAGCACTTGAATTAGCAGAAGACTATGAGCATCTGTTAAATGTTGACCAAACGATTCTTATGAAATTGGAAAAGGTACTACTTGTGGTTGAAGGTATTGATGCATTAAAGTTGGGGGATTCTGACAAATATCGCACAGATGTAAGTAGCTTAGAAACAGAATATGGAGCGATTGAACCACCTTATCACCTACGTGTATTTAACTATGAAAAGCTAAAAGCCGCATCAATCGATATCGAAAAAGCGAATGAAGTAGATGACTTAATCAAAGGTATCACAGTCAACAATGCCCATGAAAAATTAAAACCAGCAGTAGATGCCTATACGGCGCTGTCGACAGCACAGAAAAAGCTTGTTACAAAATACGATGTGTTACAAGAGTTTCAAAAGGGCAATACGAGCGCAACAAGTGTTGTAAAAATGATTGATGCGATAAAGCCATCGTTAGATACTAGTTTTATATCGAAAGTTACTACCGCAAGAGTTGCTTATGAAAAATTGGGCGATAAATCTGGAAATCCGACGAAAAGTCAGCAACTGGTCACAAATCTTGCACGATTAGAAGAATTTGAGAAGTTTGAAGCTATTACAACACAAGTTATTAGCTTAAAGCTACCAAATTCGACAAAAGAAGGTGTGGAAACATATGCTACTCAAGTGACGGAAGCAAGAGCTGCATATAATGCTGCAACAAGTATTGTCGTTTCTGATGAGCACATAAAAACAACGCTATTAAAAGCAGCTGATGGAAAGTTGACGACGATGCAGGCTGAACTGGCAACAGCAGATACGATTATTATTAAAATTAATGGAATTGATGCGCAACCAGCAGCCCAAAAATTAAAGACGTTAAATGAAATACGAGAAGCATATAATAATGCTTCTGCAAATGCGAAAAAATTAGTGTACAACTATAAAGATTTAGTGGCACGCGAAAAAGAATTTAGCGTTGTTTTAAAAGTGACAAAGGATATCGAATCACTGCCGGCTCACTACAGCAAAACAGCATTACTAAGTCGTATTCAAGCTGTGCAAAAGGCTTACAATAATTTAGGCACAAATCAAGAGCATGTATACAATCAAGGTAAGCTGATTGCTCTCAAGCCTGTTGCAGATTTTATGGCAAATGTGAATGCATTGAAACCTAAAGATGTAGACTATGAGAAGCAGGTGGCAAAACTTAAAGCGGATTATGAAAGTATTGAGGGGCAATTCACTGAAGATACGTATAAGCCGATGTTAGATATGCTCAAAAGTAAATATTACGCTAAATTGAGTATCGCTAAAGAAAATTTAGATGTTGCGAAGCAAGTTGTTGATAAAATTACGGGTTTACAATCGCTAACAGACAAAGCAGGAGTAGGTCAGGAAATTAACCAGATTAAAGAGCTTTACAAAACAGTAAAACAAAAAAATCTCGTGACAAACTATAAAGAGTTCCAAATGATTGAAAAAAATTATAAGGCTGCTAGTAAGGTTATAAAGTTGATTGGAGATCTACCAACAGCTACGAAGGCAGACGCGAAAAATTATGCGAAAAAGGTAGAAGCTGCTAACAAGGCATATGACAAGTTAAATTTAGCTCAAAATGTTTATGTGTTCAATCATAGTACGCTTGAATCTGTTATTGCACCAGCACGAGTAATCGGTATGATTGCCGATTTAAAAACATCAAGCAAGGATTATTTAGTGAAGTTGAAGGAGGCAAAAGACGAGTATGCGAAGCTTTCAGATACTGATAAGCAAAAAGTTGTGAATGCGGATTTATTAGAACGCGGCGATGAAATGAAGGGCTCAGTTGAGGATGTGGAGCAACTAATTCGCGAGGCAATTCCAACGGCTACAGATTATATACAAAAGCTAATTGACGCGCGTCAAGCCTATAATGGATTGTCAAAAGACGAGCAGCGCATGGTCAGCAATATTAAAGATTTAACAGCGCGCGAAAAAGCGGTGAAGCCTGTATTAAAGCTAACAGAAGATATTGCCGCACTTGATCCATCGAACACAACGAGATTTATTTCACAATACAAGTCAGCGATAAAGGCACATGAAAAATTAAGCTTTGCAGACCGTGCACTTGTGACGAATGAGCAGCGCTTGGTAACGGAATTGGCACCAATCTTCAAGGTGATGGAGCAAATTTCACTTATTAAAGAATCAAGTAAAACATTCGTTGAGGATGTAACGAAGGCACGTACTGCTTACAATGCATTATCAGCAGGCGATAAAGCACAAATTTCGAACTATGCTCGTTTATTAGAGCAAGAATTAAATGTGCAAGGTGGCGCGCGAGTTGATGATATGATTCGTGCAATTAAAGGGAGCAATCCGAGAGAATACGTAGCTAACGTGAAGGCAGCACGTGCGGCTTATAACTCATTAAGCTCTGCAAATAAACGTGGCGTAACATTGCTGAACGATTTAAAGGCTGAGGAAAACTATATTAAGCCAGTTGAAACAGTTATTAAATTAATTGAGGGTTTATCAAATCCACGTAACGATTTGGCGAAGCAAGTAACTAATATTCAAAAAGCTTTAGCGAAGTTAAACAATGAGCAGCAAGCATTTGTAACGAATATGTCTGATTACACAGACTTATCGAGCATTGTACATGTTTATGAGCTAATTGAAAAATTGAAGCCTTCCGATAAATATTACATGGGGAACTTACAGGCAGCCCAAACAGCTTATGGTAGATTATCAGCTGAAGAAAAGATGCGTGTCACGAATTACTACAAGCTACAAGAGGCAATTACAAATGTTGAAGGCGTAGAAAACGTTATTCGTACAATTGCTGGTCTATCTTCGAGCGCTAGCACATATCTCACTGACGTGGAGAAGGCGCTAGATTTATATAAAGCATTACCTTCTGCATTGAAAAAGCAAGTGCATAATTACGATATTTTAAAAAATGCTGAAAAGAGTATAAAAAATGCGCAAAAGGTCATTAACACAATCGATCAAATTGATCCAACCGTACGTAGCTTTGAGTCAAAAGTAAAATCAGCACGCAGAGCTTACGATAAATTAGCGCCAGAGGATAAAGTGTTAGTAACAAATTATACATTTTTAACTCGTTATGAATTAGAATTAGGGTTATAAAGTAAAGCTTTAATAGGGCTGTCTGAAAGGGTTTGTCTTTTCAGACAGCCTTAGCTTCTCTAATAAATATTTGCTAAAAACCATGGAGGTTTTTAGTGTGAAAGCGAAGCGTTAGGTAACAAATCCAAGGTGTCACTATTCACGGCGCAAAGGAAGTGTCTTAAAAGGTTTTTTCAGACACTCCTATTCCTAGTATTGGGGTGTAACGATGAAAAAAATTTTGATTGTTGTCTTGTTGGTTTTTTCTATAATTTGGCAAAAACCTGTATATGCGAATGCTCACTTTAAAGATTTAACTAGCTCTTATTGGGCGACGCCAGCAATTATGCAATTAGTAAATGCAGGGTATATGAAAGGCTTCGAAGACGGCACCTTTCGACCAAATGAATTGACTACAAGGGCGGAGGCTACTGCAATTATTGCGCGGGCAATAGGCAAAGTGTCTTCCACAGATTTTATTTTACATGCAAAGGATGTCCCAACAACGCATCCTTACTATGAGGAAATTGGTCAGTTAGCACAATTAGGAATTATTCAAAATGGTGAATTTTTTCAACCAGATGAACCACTTCAGCGGGCACATATTGCCAAAATGATTGCATTGGCATTTAATATTACGACAGATGCTCAGAATACTGCATCATTTAAAGATTTACCAAAGGACTATTGGGCGAAGGATTATATCGAATCCTTGGCAGATATTGAAATCATTACAGGAAAAACGGTTAGTAAATTTGAACCGACAGCCTATGTGACACGCGCTCATTTAGCGGCATTCATATCGAGAGGAATGGCATTTCAAAAAAAGATAGAAAAGCGTGAATTTGCTTATGATTATCTTGTGAAAAGCTATATACCAACAGTGAATGAAAAAGGGAACTTCGCTAAGGAAGCTATTGTGATGGTAAATCAACATAGACATAAGCATGGGTTAAAGCCTTTACAGCATGACCCTCATTTAACGCAGCTAGCGGTTATTAAAGCACAGGATATGATTCAACGAGATTATTTTGATCACGAATCACCACATTACGGTGCGCCATGGGACATGGCTGAACTATTTGATTATCCTTATACAAGCTTTGGCGAAAATATCGCACGGAATTTTAATAGTGCACAGGCTGTTACAGATGCATGGATGGCATCTACTACACATAGGGAAAATATTTTAAAGTCAAGCTATACACATATTGGTATCGGCATTAAGTGTGCAGCTAATGGACAATATTATTGGGTACAACACTTTGCAAGTAAATAAAAGTAAGACTGTTAAATAAAGGTGCCCAATATTACAATGTAGTTACGGAGTTGCCACATATATTACGAGCAAAATAGACAAAAAAGCGCGAAAATACAGCTTCAATGCTGGTGTTTCGCGCTTTTTGTCATTTTATAAACTGTTACACAAGTGAAAAGTTATAGCATGTTTTTCTATGGTAGTCTTTTAAGTGGGCTTACAGCCAAGGTAGTTCTGAAAGGAGAAATAATACATTTTGAAAAAACGAGTTTTATTACCTGTATTTGCCGCATTTATGATTTTTGCAGGAACAGATGCACATGAGGCAGACGCAGCATCTGTAGATCAATTGACGACATCGGCTTATCAATATATTGGAACACCATACGTATATGGAGGAACGACAACGCGAGGCTTTGATTGTTCAGGCTTTACACGCCAAGTATTTAGCGATCTAGGTATTTCATTGCCACGTACATCTGGCTCACAATATGGGCAAGGGCAATCGGTTACCAAGGGAAATTTACAAGCAGGCGATTTAATATTTTTTAATACATCTGGAGCAGGTGTATCACATGTAGGAATTTACATAGGAGATCAAAAATTTATTCATTCACAAACAAGCAGAGGTGTAAGTGTATCGAATATTAATGAATCGTACTGGGCAAAACGTTATATCGGTGCGAAACGTGTAGCGAATTTTTCAACTATTGAAGTAGCGAAGGCAGAAGTAAAAAATGCACAAATCGATTTCTCTGTATATACTTCACGTGGCGAAGTAGCGATTCAATTAGCAAAAGCATTAAATCTTGATACATCTGATACAAACTCACCGTTTGCAGATGTAAAGCCATCAGCAAAATACGCAGGTGCAGTATCAGCATTAAGCCAGCTTGGTGTTTTCTCTGGAGACGAGCATGGAAAGTTTAATCCTGCATCACCTATAACACGTGCACAGCTAGCTAAGGTTTTAGTTGTAGCATTTGATTTGCAACAACAGGGCGATGCGCCAACATTTACAGATGTACCTACATCACATTGGGCGAGTGAGTATGTGGCAACATTGGCATCGACGGGTATTACTGTTGGCAAAGGTGATGGTACATTTGCAGTAAATGATTATGTAACATTGACACACCTTGAAGCATTTATTAACAGAGCACAGCAACAATAATTGAATTTGATTCAGCAATGTTTACTGCGCGAAAGCAAAGCGACAGCGGCAATTTTTACTGCGCAAAAGCAAAGAGGCAATGGCAATGTTTATTGTACCAAAAACGAAATAGCACATGTTTTCTGTTGAGGAAGTGTAGCGACAAATCTTTTCTGTGTGAAAGCAAAGCATCAGTAGCAGGTACAGAAGTCCCCCGTCTCTATAAGTGAAGGGATGCATACTAGAAGAGTAATTCAAAATCCCGATGCAATTAATTGATAGAGTGTTTTGAGCTATCACTTTTCTAAATGAACAAAAGCTATCTAGAAAGTAGTGCAACTCGCCTATTTTTTAGATAGCTAATTTTTATAAAATTTGTAACTTTTTGCGGTATTAATACGTCAAATGATATGGTAGCATGAGGTTTTCACAAAAAAGGGAGAAGAAAGTCGAAATCTAGATTTCGCAGTAGGGAAATTTTTGTTACAATTAAAATTGGTAAAGTAGAAGGGAGGAAAAGAGGCATTGTCTTTCAAAAAAGTCAGCCTGCTGTTAATTGTTGTCATAATGTCAATGTTTAATATACATAATGTATATGCAAATGCACGATTCGCCGATGTTCCTACTTCACATGGGGCGTCTGAAGAAATTAATTACTTAGTAAATTTAGGGGTAATTAAGGGGTATATGGAGAATGGCAAAACAATATTTAAGCCAAATGCACCTGTGACACGTGGACAAGTGGCGAAAATGGTTGTAGAGGCTACCGGGAGTAAGCCGTTAGTTGTTCAAAAATCATCTTTTTCTGACGTTCAGATAGGCACAGAATTATCAGGCTACGTGGAGCGCTCTATAGAATTAGGCTATTTCTCAGCATATTCGCCAGGCAAGTTTGGGCCAAATGTGCCGCTAACACGTGATGAGATGAGTAAAGTGCTTGTGAGTGCCTTCAAATTAGACGCAGAGGAATACGGCAAGCTGACAGTACCATTTACAGATATTAAGCCAACACATGCTTATTATAAATATATTGCAGCTATTTATTACAGCGGAATTACAAAAGGTGATACAACAGGTACGAAGTATAACGCAACAGAGATTGTAAAGCGTTCGCAATTTGCATCATTTATTGCTCGTGCAAAAGATGAAAAGTATCGTTTAGATTTACCTGTCAAAGGCGTAACGATACCAAATGCTACCGATGCAATTGGACAAGTACGTGCTACTACTGATAACTTAAATGTACGCTCTTCAGCTAGCGTGGCGAATGCTTCAAACATTTTAGGTAAAATCAATACAGGTACAACGCTTTATTTATATGAAGTTAACACAAATGGCTGGTTAAAGGTTGCTTATGATGGACGCTATGCTTATATTTCTAAAGATTACGCTGAGCTATTAGCTGCTGATGGACAAGCTCTAAGCAAGGTAAGTAAAGAAGTAAAAGCCTTTGGAGAAGTCAACCTTTATAAAACACGTGATGTTAACAGTCAAACGGTGGAGAAATTCGCAGATGAAGCAACAATTAAAGTATATGGAACAACAGGAAATTGGTATTTAACAGAGCAAAATGGTATTCCAGGCTATGTTCGCATTTCACAAACAACGGATATTATTGTTGAGCCGCCAACGGATAATAATGACAACAGTGGAGAAGGAGAGCCTAACAATGGTGGTGAAGAAGAAACGCCACCTGTTGTAACACCTAATCCAGACCCAGAGCCTGAAATACCTCCAACACCAGTTGAGCCACCAACGTTGAATACAAAAACAATCGGTAGCGCAACGGTAGATGGATTGCATATTCGTCAAACTGCATCGGGCTCTTCTGCTTCATTAGGAAGAATCAATCGCGGTACACTTGTAGAGGTGCATTCAATTTCAGGAAACTGGGCAAATGTTACGCATAATGGTGTAACAGGCTATGTGCACAAAACATATTTACGCCTTATTAATCAAACAGGCTCAAAAATAGCTGGTCGCATTATCGTCATTGATCCAGGTCATGGTGGTAAAGACCCAGGAACAACACATGGTAAAACAATCCAAGAAAAAGAAATTACATTGAAAGTGTCGAACTTAGTAAAAGCAAAACTTGAAGCTAGTGGCGCAATTGTAAAAATGACGCGCACTGGAGATACGTACCCATCGTTACAGGATCGTGTAGATTTTGCTAAAAATAACTATGGTGAAGTATTCGTCAGCATTCATGTAAACTCAGCTAGCTCGTCGGCTAAAGGAACGGAAACCTATTACAGTGTGACCTCGAATGATAACGAAAAAGAAGATTTCGCTTTAGCAACAGCAGTTAACACGCAAATTGTCAAGCAAGCAAATATGAATAATCGCGGCGTCAAACGTGTGGATTACTATGTAGTTAAAGGTCTTGTCATGCCAGCTATATTAGTAGAGCTAGGCTTCGTTTCAAATGCAGAAGACCGCAACAAATTAACAAGTGATAAATATGCAGAAATTTTTGCTCAAGCAATCTATGACGGGATTGTCGAATACTATAGTAAATAAAAAGAGAAAGGTTACTAGAATTTTCTAGTAGCCTTTTTTTGAGAAGTACTACTATAATGCGAAATTCGCAGATAAACCAGAGGAAAGCGCAGATATAATGAAAAACTCGCAAATAAATCATAAGAAAGCGCAGATATAATGAGAGACCCGCAAATA